>JAHOYW010000005.1 GCA_019038735.1 Victivallales bacterium
TTATGACTACTGTTCACGCTGCTACAGCTACTCAAAAAACTGTTGACGCTCCTTCTATGAAAGACTGGAGAGGTGGTCGTTCTACTCTTTCTAACATCATTCCTTCTTCTACTGGCGCAGCCAAAGCTGTTGGTAAAGTTATTCCTGAATTGAATGGTAAACTTACTGGTATGGCTTTCCGTGTTCCTACAACAGACGTATCTGTTGTTGACTTGACTTGCCGTTTGGAAAAAGGTGCTTCTTATGACGCGATCAAAGCCGCTATGAAAGCTGCTGCTGAAGGTCCAATGAAAGGCGTTCTCGCTTATACTGAAGAAGCAGTTGTTTCTCAAGATTTTGTTGGTGAAACTTGTACTTCTACATTTGATGCCGCCGCTGGTATTGCTTTAACTGACAACTTCGTTAAAGTTATCGCATGGTATGACAACGAATGGGGTTACTCTAATAAAGTATTAGATCTCATCGCTGCTATGGCTGCTATCTAAGCTTAAGCAAAACTTGCTTAGCAAATAGATCTAAACCCGAAGTCCAATAATATTGTTCTTCGGGTTTTTTCATTAAAAAATCCATACGGAGAAAATTATGAATTTGAATAAAAAAACTGTCAAGGACGTTGATCTTAACGGTAAACGCGTAATCATGCGTGTTGACTTTAATGTTCCACTAAAAGACGGCGTAATAACTGACGATACTCGTATTCGCGCGGCTCTGCCTACCATTAAGTATATCATCGAAAATGGCGCGTCATTAACTCTTTTGACACATCTCGGGCGCCCTAAAGGCGAAGCTAATCCGGAATTTACCGTGAAGCCGGCAGCTGATCATCTCGCTGCTCTGCTTGGTAAAGATGTCAAATTTGTCAGCGACTGCATTGGAGCAGAAGCTGTTGCCGATGCTCAAGCTCTGAAACCAGGTCAGATCATGTGCTGCGAAAACACTCGCTACCACAAAGAAGAAGATATGAAATGCAAGGGAGACGCGGATAAAATTGCTGCTCAGGAAGCATTTGCGGCTGAATTGGCTAAGCTCGGTGACGTTTACGTCAATGATGCCTTCGGTACAGCTCATCGCGCTCACGCTTCTACTGCTGTTATCACTAAATTTATCGACAAAGAAAACTGCGTAGCAGGTTTTCTTCTTGATAAAGAAATTCAATATCTTGGTCAGGCAGTAGCTAATCCGGCTCGTCCTTTTGCCGCTATTATCGGCGGTGCAAAAGTTTCTGGAAAACTCGAAGTGCTTACAGCTCTTATCGAAAAAGTTGATACTATTTTGATTGGTGGCGGAATGGCTTATACTTTCCTCAAAGCTCTTGGTCATTCAATAGGTAATTCACTTTGCGAAGATGATTTGCTTGATGTAGCAAAAACTACTCTCGAAAAAGCCAAAACAAAAGGTGTGAAATTCTTGTTGCCTGTTGATAATATAATTGCTGATGATTTCTCTAACGATGCCAACACTGAAATAGTTGGTGTTGAAATTAAAGACGGCTGGCTGGCTCTGGATATCGGTCCTAAAACAGCTGAATTATATGCCAATGAAATACTCGATGCGAAAACAGTAGTTTGGAACGGACCTATGGGATGTTTTGAAATGCCTAAGTTCGCTGACGGAACTATGATCGTTTGTTCAGCAGTAGCTGACAGTGATTCTGTAAGCATTATCGGCGGTGGCGACTCGGTCGCGGCGGTTAATCAAAGCGGACTCGCTGACAAAATGAGCCATATCTCAACAGGTGGCGGAGCTTCTTTGGAATTTCTCGAAGGAAAAGACCTCCCGGGAGTATGTGCTTTAACTGATCGTTAGTCATCAAAGACTATTAGCTAAGGAGCAATTTTACTCCTTAGCTTTTTTTTTTGCAATTAATAGCTTTTTAACCATATCAATTTTTATTGATTTTTTAAAGAGTCTTAATTCTTTTGTAAGGGTTTAATTATTAATATGTTACCTTGTAGATTGTTGATTTAGATAAAATTTTCTTTATGTATTTACATTTCATTTGCTCTTTGATGACATGTTGCAATTCGTTTGCAATAAGCTAATTATGATTCAGTAATGAAGTTGGCACAGAACTTTCTATATAACTTAATGAGAATGAGAGGATATAGTATTACTTGCTTGGAGGCTTTCAGAGGAGGAGGCGTATAGCTAAGAGGGGTATGTTTGCCGAGTTTCGTTTGCTTTTACGAGCAATCGGATTTCGGTTTTTTTGTCTTTCGACAATATAAAATGAAGTAAATCCAAAATATATATTTCTCATTTTAGGTTCAACTTATATTTTATTTACTCATTTTATTGCAATTTAAAAGATTGAATACTATAATTATTGCAGGAGTTTTTTTTAAGCAATCAGGGAGTTTGCTTTATGAGTGATTCGCCACATGTATTTATATATCTGACCGGTCCAGGTTGGCATATCCTTCAAGAACATGGGTTTCTTAATAAAGATTGCAAACATCAATTTCCTATACATGCCCAACTAGGTTGTTCACATGCGGCACTTTCTACCGCGCTTACAGGCAAAAAACCGGATGAACATGGTCGTTTCAGCAGTTATTATTTTAAAAAGAGCAATACCGCGCTGGAAACCGCACAGCGTTTTTATACTAAAGTCCTAGGCAAAAAATCTGGTTATTATGGAAAATACTCTGTTCCTATACGCAATCTTAATTGTTTTGTGCAAAGTAATCATCAAGCAATGAGTTTAACTCCTGGTCACTTTGCTCCTTTAATTAGTATAGTTGATTTGGTTAAAGAAAAAAAATTAGCTCATTGTATTGTTAATGCAAACTCTAGTTCTCCAATTCCGGCTTTAAAGAATATAACTCGCAGACTCGAAAATAAATCTCTAGACTTTGCCTTTGTGCAGATTGAGGAAATGGATAATTTACTACATTATTATCCGCGTGACCATCAAAGAATTAGCAAGAAGTTAAAGCAGTACGAAAAACAAATAAAAAAAATTATTTCAGCAGGCAATACTAAAAATTCAAATTTTAATTTAACAGTATTGTCTGGACATGGCATGACTTTTGCGCCGCAAAAAATAAATATTAAAAAGAAAATTGATTCTCTTGGGATGACTTACGGATATGATTATCATGCTGTCTATGATCCGACTATGGCCTTGTTCTGGTACAAGACTAAGTTTGCTAAATCCATTATTTTGGATAAATTACGTGAACTTAGGCATTGTAAGGTATTGAATTTAAAAGACAAAAAAGATTTTGGAGTAAATTTTAAAGACCGTCGTTATGGTGAAACAATTGCCTTAGTTGATCCGGGATTTCAAATTTCACCAAATGACGTATTGGCAAAGCCATTACCCGGGATGCATGGTTATGATCCATATCATTCTGACTCACTCGGAGCCTGCCTCTCCACTCAGGCAATAGCCCCTTCGCCAGGGCAGGTCAAAGATTTTTTTAATATCATGGCAAACTTTGTCAATGAGCATCAATAATTTGTCTGACGCTTTCGGCAGTGTCCGGAAAAATCCATTCAGGAGCTATATCGGCTAGTGGTTTCAGGACAAAGAGGCGGCTTGCGGCGCGGGGATGCGGGATTTGTAAATTGCTTGTTTTGATTATTTTATTGCCAAATAAAATTATATCTAAATCCAGAGTACGTGGGGCGTTGAAAGCATGTTTTTCCGGGCGTCCAGCGGAGATTTCTATTTTTTGACATAATTTCAACAGTTTTTCTGCTGTTCCTGCCCATTCGCCGATTAACGCGGCATTAGTGAAATCTGGCGAGTCTGGCGGACAACTTTCTGCTTTGCTGTAAAATAATGCTGACATTTTTATATTTTTTAAACCATTTTTACTTAATTTACTTATTGCGGAAGTAAAAACAGCTTGACTGTCACCTATATTCCCACCTAGAGCAATGGCTATTTTATTTAATTTTGTCTTCATTCTCAATCCTTGTTCGAAAAACCCTTGTTGCGGGGTTATATTTCATTAATATACAACAGATTAATAAACTTTTTAATTAAAATTTAATAATGATTGATAAAATTCGCATATATTTTATGGGCGCGGGCAAAATAGCCGTGCCGCTACTGCAAACTCTCGCGGGAGCGGAAAGTATTGAATTGCTCGGAATCGGTACACAAGTTGATCAGCGGGCGGGCAGGAAAAAACAGTTTAGACCAACACCGGTCGGACAGTTTGCCGTAGAAAATAAACTTGAAGCAGACAAGATAGAGTCTGTTAAAGCTTCGGGTTTTATGGATAAAATACGCGCTCTTGATTTGGATTTTATTGTTGTCGTGTCCTTTGGACAGATTTTGCGTCAGGAGCTTCTGGATATTCCAGGATGCTGTTGCCTGAATGTTCATGCGTCTATTTTACCTGAATACCGTGGAGCTTCGCCGATAAGTGCCGCGGTCCTTAATGGTGATGTTGAGAGCGGCATTGCTTTTATGAAAATGGATAAAGGTCTTGATACCGGGGATGTCTATAAAATTTTAAAAATGCCGCTTCAAGGGAATGAATATGCTGATTCGCTTGAAAAGAAATTGGGAGATCTGGCGGCTGAAAACATTGTTGAAACTTTGGAACAAATAAAGAACGGACAATTATTAGCTTGTAAACAAGACGAAAAACAAGCGACTTTGACTAGTAAAGTCAAAAAAGATGACGGTGAAATTAATTGGAGTCTGCCGGCAGAGAAGATTGAAGCAATGGTCAGAGCCTACCACTCATGGCCGGGAGCTTATTTTACTTTGCAGGGCAAAAAAGGACAAATTAAACTCAATATTATTGAGGCACGTTGTGTAAAAGATATATCCGGGGAAGCCGGAAGAGTTTTACAAGCAGACAAAAAAGCTTTGATTATCGCATGCGGCGGAGAGGCTTTAGAAATTTTAAGATTAGTTCCTCAGGGAAAAAAAGAAATGTCAGGACCAGCTTTCTTGAATGGTCACCGCTTGAGTGCGGGAACAAAAATTTAATTATGAAAAGGATGATAAATCAGATGGAAAAAACAAAAAAACGAATAATACTTAGCTGCGAAACGCTGGAAACACGTTTTGCCTTGCTAAACAATGACAAACTGGAAGAATACGAAATCGAGCGGGAAAGCGATGTCGCTAAAGCTGGCTCGGTGTATCTTGGGAAAATTGTAAATCTTGAAGCATCACTGCATGCCGCTTTTGTTGATATTGGCGCGGGCAAAAACGCTTTTCTGCATTATTGGGATATGCTTCCGGCGACTTTCGATATGAAAGATAAACTGCCTGACGATGAAAAAGGAAAAGAACAGGGTGTTAAAAAGAAAAATACACCTTTTGCTGAGAAGGTAAATTCTTTTTTGAAAAAGGACACCAAGTCCAAGCAAATTCGAGAAAAAAAGACAAAGCGTCAGAGGCAGCAATACACCATAAAAGATATTCCAACTCTTTTCCCTCCTGGAACAGAATTACTTGTACAGGTAGTCAAAGCACCAATCGGAACTAAAGGCGCCAGACTGACGACAAACATTTCAATACCGGGTCGTTATCTTGTGCTGTTACCATATTCGGATCACATCGGATTGTCTAGTAAGATTGATAAAAAAGCGGAACGTAGCAGGTTGAAAAAGATTATTTCCAGTCTTGACATACCGCAAGGGATGGGAGTGATTTGCCGTACCGTTGGAGAGGGGCGAAAAGGAATATTTTTTAAGCGTGATCTTGATATGTTACTTGATTACTGGCATAAAGTGGAAAATATGTTGGAAAAACCTAAAGTTCCCTGTGAAGTTTATCGCGAACCGAATTTGCTTGAGCGAACTGTGCGTGATTTAATGACGGAGGATATTGACGAAATTCATATTGATAACGCGGAAGATTACAGCAAAATCCGTAATTTATTGAATAAGTTTGGCGGTCAAAAAATGGCGGCGAAAGCCGCGTGTTACAAACAGGCGAAACCAATTTTTGAGTTTTTTAATGTCAAAAATCAGATTAATCAAATTTTCACCCGTGAAGTACCTCTGCCGAGCGGCGGTTGTATTTGTATAGATGAGACCGAAGCTTTGATTGCTATTGACGTCAATACCGGCAAAGGCAAAGGAAAACGTGTTGGCGAACATCCCGAAGTTATTGTTCAAACCAATATCGAAGCTGCTGAAGAAGTCGCTCGTCAATTGCGTTTGCGCAATATCGGAGGTCTGGTCGTAATTGACTTCATAGATATGCGTGCATCGCGGGATCGCGATCAAATATTTAAACTTATGCGTAAGCTGGTAAGAAATGACCGGGCTAAATCCAAAATTCTTCCGCTCAGTCGTTTAGGTTTAATGGAAATGACCCGCCAGCGCGAACACGAAAGTTTGCAAAGCACTGTTCTTGATCGTTGTCCTTACTGTAGTGGTTCCGGTCATGTTAAATCATCTTTATCAATGAGTGTGGAAATTCAAAGACGTTTACATTCTATATTCAAATCACGAGGGAACAAACGTATTGCAATCCGTATTTTCATGCATCCGGACATCTTGACGCGTTTGAAAAACGAGGATGCTGAATTGTTTGACAGTCTCGAAAAGGAGTACGGCAGAGATTTAAGTTTCCGTGGCGACAGCAGTATGCATCATGAGGAATTTAAGCTGGTGGAGCCTGAAAGCGGTAGGATATTAAAGGGCTGAATCTTTTAAAATATCCAGTCCAGAATTAATCTGGTCGTGGTCTCGCGGCGACTTTAGCTATAGATATAAACACTATGATTTTGACGAACAATGATAAACATCACAAAAAATATAATCATTCCTGATGAGGAATTGAAAGAAGAATTCTTCCTTGCATCAGGCTCCGGCGGGCAGCATGTCAATAAAGTTGCTACGGCGGTTCGTCTGCGTTATAACGTGCGTACATCCAAAGTCTTGCCTTCTGATCTTCAGCAACGACTTTTGGATAAATACCAAGCACGAATAACCAGTGATGGCGAAATATTAATCGAAGCGCGCCGTTCACGCAATCGCGAAAAAAACCGTCTTGACGCGGCGGAACGTTTAAAGGCATTAATCCTTAACTTTCTGCATCCACCCAAAAAACGTCGTCCAAGCAAGCCAACATACAATTCAGTCAAACGCCGGATTGAAAGCAAAAAAAAACATGGTGCTAATAAAAAACTAAGAGCAAAAAAGCCATCACTGGATTAGAAAAATCTTCTAAAATAAAAATCCGCTTGACCGCGGTCGCTGGTGTAGCGGGCGACAGCGCTACTCGTCCCTCTCCAAGGGGCGACACTTAAGCCCGGAGGGCGCATTAGACCAATGCCGTTCTTGACTCTGCGTAGGCTGAGCCTGAGCAAAGCGAAAGGCAAAAGTGAGGCTTTGGGAAATTAGCATAGCGATATTTTCCAAAGATGCGAACGATCGAGCTGTCAAAAGAAAATATTTCCTGCTATTTTGATTGATTTTATATGTTTTCTACAGTACATTAGTGCATTATCATACAGAAAAAAGGAGAGGAAATGATTCCAAAATATGAAGAAATAATGCTACCGTTCCTCAAGTATATTGCAGATGGGAAAGAACACGGGTTGAGTGAAACTCATGATGCCTTGGCTAAACAATTTAAATTGACAGAGGATGAGCTTAGAAAACTTTTGCCAAGTGGAAGACAGCCTGTGTTTAGAAACAGATTAGGCTGGGCAAGGACTTATTTAAAAAAAGCAGGACTTATTTAAAAAAAGCAGGACTTATTTAAAAAAAGCAGGACTTCTAACCTCTCCTAAAAGAGCCCATTTTATAATCAATGACAAAGGCTTATCACTTCTGAAAGAAAAACCAACCGAAATATCTTCTAAATTTTTAACAAAATATGACGATTTTGTAGAATTTAAATCAAGGAAAAAAGATAAAAAAGACGATGAATATTTGTTGCAAGTCGAACTTATTAACAATACCGATCAAACCCCAGAAGAAGCTCTTGAGTACGCTTATCAAAAACTCCATTCAGAATTATCTAAAGAATTACTTGATATTGTAAAATCATGTTCTCCTGATTTTTTTGAAAATCTTGTTATAGATTTACTTATCACGATGGGGTATGGAGGTTCAAGAAGAGAAGCTGGACAAGCGATGGGAAAATCTGGCGATGGCGGAATTGATGGAATAATTAACGAGGATAAACTCGGACTTGATGTTATATATCTTCAAGCGAAGCGGTGGGAGAACACTGTGCCAGTAAAAGAAATTCGTGATTTCACAGGAGCACTTGCGTCTAAGAAAGCTAAAAAAGGAATATTTATTACAACTTCGAGTTTTTCAAAAAGTGCTTACACGTTTATCGAGCAAGTAGAATATAAAATAATTCTGATTGATGGTGAACGCCTTGCAGATTTGATGATAGAACATAATGTTGGACTGTCTGCGGTAAGCACCTATCATGTTAAAATTATTGACTCTGATTATTTTGAAGAAAATTAGCAAAACGCATAACACGCAAAATTGAAGATAATCAAACTACTTAGTGCAATATATTAGTTTGTGTGACAACTCGAACGCTCGCATCTTTTTTCAAAAAACCGCTGTGCTATTTTTGAAAAAAGCCGAGCTTTGTCGAGAGCTGAATGGGTCTAATGCGCCATCCTTCGCAAAGCTATGGATGGCTTAAGTTTCGACCGCTTAGGCGGTCGACCAACGCTGTCGCCCGTTGGATCAACGACCGCGGTCAAGCGGATTTTTATTTTAAAAGATTTTTTATACCATACTCTGGCAGACTGTTATTGCCGCTACTCCATGAATATCCTCAGCCGAACAACCACGCGATAAATCGTTGATCGGACGAGCCAATCCCTGTAGGATCGGTCCATAAGCTCCGGCTCCGGCCAAACGCTGAGTTAGTTTATAAGCTATGTTTCCGGCATTTAAGTCGGGGAAGATTAAAACATTTGCCGCTCCGGCAAGTTTGCTGTCAGGAGCTTTGGATTTAGCTACTGATGGAACTATTGCCGCGTCAACTTGAAGTTCGCCGTCGGCGATTATATCTAAGTTTTCAGCTTCGATCTTAGCTTTGAATTTTTTGGAAGCTTCAACAATCTTGTCAAGAAGTTCGTGCTTGGCACTGCCGTAAGTCGAGAATGAAAGAAATGCTACTTTAGGAGTTTTCCCCATCAATGAACGGTAGGTATTGCAGGTTGCGATAGCGATATCAACTAGTTGGTCGGCATCGGGATCAGGATTTACGGCGCAGTCCGCGAACAATAATACATTGTCTCCGGATTCCGTTGGAGTAAGTAAATCCATTATCATGCAACTGCTACCAGTTTTGATTCCAGGGGAGGTGCCGACACAGTTAAATGATGCCCTGAGCATATCTCCGGTAGAGGCGATACTGCCCGCCACTAAACCGTCAACCATATTATTGCGGGTCATTAAAGCCCCAAAGAAAATACGATTTTTGATGGATTCTCGAGCTTGTTCGATGGAAATATTCTTTTTCTTGCGGATTTCTTTGAATTGTTCAGCGTATTCCTCGAAGAAATCACAGCTTAGGTAATCAAGACATGTGAATTTACGTTCAGAGATATTGGCTTTCGCGCAAGCGGCAACGATTTCTGATTCAGTGCCGAGGACTATGACTTCAGAAGCAATTTTGTCTTCGATAATCATGTTGGCGGCGGCGACTACCCGTGGATCCTGACCTTCGGGTAAAACTAATTTTTTAGCCCCTTGACGAGCTTTTTCTATAAATAAATCAATAGCAGACATGAATATATCCTTATGTTTGGCTTAAGCTGGATGAGTGATGGAAGTAACAACATTACGAGCTATCATCAATTCCTCGTTAGTCGGCATTACAACAATAGCTGATTTGCTTTCCGGAGTTGAAATGACACCTTTTTTACCTAGAGTTTCCTCATTTTTCTTTTTGTCGGCAATAATACCGATGCAGTCTAAGTTTTTGATGATTTTCCAGCGTATAAAGTCGCTCCATTCACCGATGCCGCCAGTGAAGACAATAGCGTCAGCTCCGCCTAACAAGGCGTAGTATGAACCAATATATTTTACAATACGGCGAGTGAACATACGGCGCGCACGCAAGGCTTGTTGGTCGCCCTGCTTTTCCGCCGCAATAATATCACGCATATCAGAGCTGCCGATACCGGCAACACCCAGTAAACCGGATTGTTTATTCAAAGTATCGTCGATTTCATTGCGTCCCTGTCCGAGTTCAACGAGACGAAGAACTATCGCCGGATCAATATCTCCGCAGCGAGTTCCCATGACCAGACCTTCCAAAGGAGTCATGCCCATTGTCGTATCCAGGACATTACCGTTACTGATTGCCGCCATACTGCAGCCGTTACCGAGATGACAGGTAATCAATTTCATGTGGTCATACGGCTTGTTGAGGTATTTTCCGGTGGCAATCGCGACGAAATGATGAGATGTTCCGTGAAATCCATAACGGCGGATACCGTATTTAGTATAAAGATCGTAAGGAACTGCGTACAGGAATGCTTCAGGCGGCATGGATTGATGAAAAGCTGTATCAAAAACAGCAATATTAGGTATGTTGGAGAAAATCTTTTCGCAAGCTGTGATACCGCTTAAATTAGCTGGGTTATGCAGTGGAGCCAAAGCAAAACAATCTTTGATAGCAGCTTTTACATTTGAATTTACTATAGCTGGTTTTGTAAAACGCTCGCCGCCGTGAACTACCCGATGCCCAATAGCCTGAACTTCAGACAGACATTTTATGACACCGCATTCCTTATCTACGAGGATATCGCAAATACTTTTTAGCGCGTCAGCATGGTTTTTTACTTTCGGGTCAAATTCTTTTTTAAATCCATCATGGCGGGAATAAATCAAATGGGGGCAATCACTGCCTAGTCTTTCGACCATGCCTTTTGCTAAAACTGTTTCATCGGTCATTGCGAACATCGTAAATTTCAGTGATGAACTGCCCGCGTTTAATACTAGGACTTTCATGTCTTTTCCTTGTTTTTTATGTTATGTGCTAAGACAACCCAGCCCCCTGTGTCTTATAAAATAATATAGAGCGGAAATCCCTATTTCCAAATAAAAAAATAATAATGTAAGGAAAAATATTGAGTATCTCATAAAGTCAGTATTAATATAAATAAATTTTAACTTTGAAGCATATATCTAGTTAGCTTTTTTGCTATTTTCATTTAATAGCTTATTCACTCGGGCTACTCCGGGGAAATCCCTGAATAAAAAACCTTTTTGTTGAAAATATGTGCTGTTTTCGAGTAATTGCCTTAAGTCGCCTTTGAGCAGGGCTCTGTCTACTCCCAGCAACAATGGTAAATCTGGATTAACTTCGCAAAACTCTAAGCGCTTGAGTAAAGCTCCGCGATGCCAGCGATGAAATAATTCCAAATGGATGATTTTGCCTTTTTTATTTTGGAAATTCAGATCCGGGAAAACTATTTCGTCTTTTTTAGTTTTGATGAAAGGGGTTTCGCCGCTTATTTTCCAGTCTTCGATTTTTTCTTTGAATAGACGATGGAAAATTATGATTTCTTCTGGTATGTAGGCAGTGAAATTGCGGTAATGTGATACTAAATTACTTGTTTCATCTAAATTTAAACGATAGATTTTATTGCTTAGTTTCACGTCGGCTTTGAGCTGCCATTTGGGCAGGGCGCAGACTGCCGGGAAAAATACTGCCAGTTGCAAACCGTATTTGCGGCTGTTTTCAAGAATGCTAGCCGGACCGCTGATTTTCAAATTCATGACAATTATATTTTTTTCGCCGACCGGACTTTTGACTTGTTTTATTTCAGCCAGCAGACGAAAGAATTTAAGATATTTGAATAATCTCCGTAATTCAGCCGGGTCCGGTGAGGCAACTTTTACTTCTATTTCCGAGGCGTGGAATAATAATCCCTGTACTTGAGCACAATTATAGCGCTCAAGTAATTCGCGCGGGAAAACTTCCTTGAATTTTGTCAGTGTTTCATTTTCCGGCAGGTCAGCGAAAATATCATGTGTAACGAAATCTTTTATTTCAGCTTCATCAATTAGTCTTTTATGGTATTCTGCGTAATCTTCCGCGCCTTTTTTTATTAAGTCCGCGGCTTTGAGAAAAATTTGCCGACGCAAGCTTGGATAATCGAAATCCTCCGCCTGAGAAAAATCGCAACGATCCAATACCAGTTTATTCAATCCTCTGGTCAATTTTAAGTCACGATGAGATTTTAGAACAGGTTCGACCAGCTCCTCGATTTCTCCGCGAGTCAGGTTTTCGCCCTCTTCCTGTCCATGATATATGGTCAACAAATCCTCCGCAATCCGCAATAAAGAGCTATCGTTCGTTGCGATGAAATTCGGACGGACGTATTTCCCCTGTTTGCGGAATTTTACTAAATCTTTTGTCAGCATCAGCGCCTCCTTTTGAAATTTTGGAAGCTTGATTTTTTATAAGCGCGATGTTCGCGGCGGCGTTTACTGACGTTTTCTTCGGAAGTGCCGGCACTTATCAATTCGTACAAAAGAGCCTGTTTTCCGTTGCCGGCACGGAGGATTCTGCCTAAGCGCTGGACGTGTTCGCGGATGCTGCCGCTGCCGGAAACTATTATTCCTACGCTCGCCTCGGGTACGTCAACCCCTTCGTTGAGAACTTTGCTGCTTATCAATACCGGGTATTTGCCGGAACGGAAAAAATCCAACATTTCTTTGCGTTCAGCGACTTTGGTATGATGCGTCAAAACCGGCATTATGAATTTTCGTCCGAGCAAATAAGCTGTTTTGTTGTCGGCGGTGAAAATAATTATTCGTTCGCCTTTATGGCTGATGATTAAATCCCAGACTTTACGGATTTTAGCGCGTCCGCTGCGGGCAATGCGTTTTTGTTCAAGGAAAGCGTTGAAAACTTTTCGTCCTCCCGGTATTCGCGCGCATAGTCCGAGAAATTGTGCCCAGGCTTCTTTGCGTTGGAAATTTATACCGTTGCGTTTGACAAAATCAAGGTAAATCTGCCGGTTGCTTATGTAGGCAATGGCTTCATCATTGTCCAATTCGACTTTCAATTGTTTTGTTTCGTATGGTGCGAGAATATTGCCTTCGAGTTCGTCAATATGAATTTGGCAACACAAAGGACCAATCATCTCAGTCAAAATCTGTTCGCCTTCGTATTCGAGTTCGGGAGTTGCGGTCAATCCCAAGCGGTATGGAGCGAGTGCCATTGAGGCGGCAGTACGGTTTATAGGACCGGGGAGGTGGTGGCATTCGTCAAAAACGATAAAGGCGAAACGATTCCCCATGAATTCCATATTTATCACCGCGGAATCATAAGTTGTTACAGTAATATCGCGAATGTCGCGCGACCCGCCGCCGAGCATGCCAATTTGCATATTGAAAAACTTTTCCAGAACGCCAGTCCATTGTTGAAGTAAATCAATAGTCGGTACGACAATTAATGTTGGACGCTGAAGATAATTGATAGCCTGTACCGCCAGAAAAGTTTTGCCCGAACCGGTCGGCAAAGCAGTTACCGCGCGGCATTGAGATTCTTTCCAGCGTTCCAAAGCTTCCTGCTGATGCTGTCGCGGCAAAAAATCAGTATTAAGTTTTAGTTTGAGCGGAGCAAACTTTTTTGCCTCATCTTTGTAAGCGCTATTGCATTCACGCAGAGCCAGCACCAGCGGAGCGTAAAGATGCGCCATACAGCGATGACATGAGACGCGTTCATCATATTTGATTTGGCGCAGTAAAGGGATGGGAAGTTTTTCCAGCGGCAGATTTTCAAGCAGCAAAGTACCCGCATCAAAGGCAATATTAACCGGGGCATTACTCATAATTTTAAATTCCTTGCAGCCCTTGATATTTAATATAATCAGTTTTTTGGCGGGCGGAATGCTACGATAGCTCCGAGCACCAAAAATCCCATAATGAAACCGATTATACTTGTTCTGTAATCAGTACCTGTTGCTTTATTTACAAAAAGGAGCCAGAATGCGAATGCGAAAAAAAATCCGCCGGGAATTGCAAAGATAAGTCCTTTCCCCCAGTTAGGATAGTTTGCTGGAGCATCTTTCGGTAAGCTAATTCCCATAGGTAATTCGTAATTATCATTATTTTTTTCTTCATCAGTCATGACTGCTGGTCCATTTAAAATTCTTCATCCCTAGATAATGCGACACGACCGGAACGAGCAAGTTTGATTTCTCCGAAATCAGTGAGCAAACTAATGAAATCATCAATTTTGGTGGCTCTTCCCGAAAGTTCGATGCCGAGTTCATTTTTATGAACAGTAACAATTTTACCTTCGAAGATTTCTACGAGCTGAATAATTTGAGATTTTTTATTTGCGTCAGTAACCTGAATTTTCATTAAAGCGATTTCACGTTGAATAAAGTTCTGATTCGTTAAATCTTCGACTTTGAGGACATCAACGAGTTTATTCAACTGGCTGTCAATTTGCTCTATCACAGTTTCATCACCTTTGGTAACGATAGTCATTTGCGAAAGTTTCGGATCTTGAGTTTCATTGACAGTTAATGAAGTGATATTGTAACCGCGTCCACTGAATAATCCGGAGACTCGCGCTAAAACACCAAATTTATTATCTACCAGTACGGAAATAGTGTGTGTGTCTTGTTTGCTCATGATAATCATTCCTTATTTTTATATAGTTTCGCTTAGAAATGCTAATTTTGCGTTTTTTACATAAGTGGCGCACTTTTCCTGATCGCAGTTTTCAGTTTCATCGTCTTTTAAGCGACTGCACGCGTCAACACCGTAAGGCATAATTTGTTTTACTGCTTCGGCGACATTTTCGCTGGAAAGACCTCCGCTGATCATTACCGGCAGTGAGCATTGACTGACAAATTCCGCGGCATCGCGCCAGTTATAGACTTTATTTTCATCTTGTTGTCCAATCAAATTGACTTCACTGTTGTAGCAATCAAGACTAATTGCGTCAATTACCGGATATACTTCTTCCATTTCAACAAGCTTTTGTGTATTATTTATATATTCGCAGATAATAATTTTTGCGTAAACCGGCAGCAAATCCCGCAATTTAAATACTTCTTCATTAGTAACGCCGTGCAATTGGACGGTATAGATATTCGCGCGTGTCATGATTTCTTCAACCTCTTCCGCTTTATTGAGATGCGTAACGATGACCGGACTTATATAAGGAGGGAGTTGTTGCGCTAGACGGCTTGCGGTACTTGCCAGAATAAATGTTTTTGATCTGTGTAGCTGTCCGACCAGAAATCCGACAGCATCGGCTCCGGCGTCAATAGCGGTTTGTAGCTCATGTTCGTTCTGAATTCCACATATTTTTATTTGCATTTGCTATAAATCTCCCAAGCTTTAAGTATTCCCTTTAAAGTAAAGTCATCTCCGGCATATTCAATGCCTGAAATATTTTTTATGAAAAAATCTGCATCACCGCCAGTGGCAACTAAGCATAAATCACCATTTACACTTTTACGCATTATCTGAATAAGTTCTTTTACAGCTCCAAGGACACCGGAATCTATTCCTAGAAGCATTTGGTCGCCCGTCGCTATTCCCGGACCTTTGGGTGCCGGCATTTTCAGTGAGACCAATGGTAATTGAGCTGTATAATCATGCATACAATTACGCAGTAACGCACGTCCCGGAGCAATTGCGCCGCCAGTAAACACTTTATTTTTATCAAGCAATTCAAAAGTTATTGCCGTTCCAAAGTCAATACATAAAGCTGGTAATGTAAACTTATCTTCCAGTGCAATCAGGTTTGCGAGCCTATCCGTGCCCAAAGTGCTGGCATCAACCATGCTCAAATCAATATTGCATTGACAGCCTGGTTCCAGCCAGAAAATATCCCGATTTTTCAAGATGCTGCGAAATTTAGGAACGACAGTCGCGGCGGCTATCGGTGTTTTTTTCGGCAACATTTCGCTATTCAATTCCGCCGTTAAAATTTTTCGAGACGAATTGATTTTGCCGTTTCCGGCTTCCGCGATTATTGTATGTGTATTGCCAATATTTAATAGAACAAGCATTATATTGCTACTTTTTGTTATGTGGGAGAAGTATAATTAAATGAATTTGGATAATTCCGCATTAACGCCGAGAGTATGCACTAATTCTTTAATTCTTTGTGCGGATTTTGCATTACAGACCAGAGTCGCGTCGTCAGTATGCACAATAATCAAATCCTCTACATCAATAGCCGCGATCAAATGTCTGGAATCGCTAACAACAATATTATTATTGGAATCAATGCCTTCAAACAATCCGCGCACAACATTATCATCTTTATCATGACGGATCTGGTTGCGCAGTGCTGTCCAACTACCGACATCGTCCCAGTCAAAAGAACATTCCGCGACAATAACATTTTTAACTTTTTCCATTACCGCGTAATCAATTGAAATTTTGTCACACTTTCCGTATTCTTCTGCTAAAGCTTGTTCAATATCGTCATTGGCATATGCTTCACCTAGTCGCTTTGCCATTAACTCAAGATGCGGAGCGTGTTGACGGAAAGCTTCTGTAATTGTTTTGATTGACCAGATAAACATGCCGCTGTTCCATTTGTAATTACCATCAGCAAGGAATTTTTTGGCAGTTTCGATATTGGGTTTTTCTTTGAATCCGAGGCTCTTAAAGAAGTTTGTATGTACCCCGTCAGGAAGTTGTTCGCCGCATTTTATATAACCATATCCGGTACTAGCTGATGCGGGATTAACTCCGATTGTAATAATACTGTCCTTTTCTCCAGCAAGCTCTGCGCAATCTTTGAGTTCGCTGCGCATTGCCTCAACATTGCGAATAACATGGTCAGCCGGTAGCAAAAACATCACAGCCTTGTCGTTTCCAGCTTTAGCACGAACGATTCCTGCGGCAAGCGCGACACATGGTGCGGTATCTCTTCCGATTGGTTCACCGATGATATTTTCTTCCGGCAGGTTTTTCAGTAGAGACTGCATTGGCGCTACATAATCCTGATTGGTAATAATCAGGATATTTTCTTCCGGCACTAGAGGTTTCAAGCGCTCGACAGTTTGTTCAAGCAGTGTCAAATTGCCTATTAGACGTAATAATTGTTTTGGATGATTTGTCCGGCTTTGAGGCCAAAAACGTTCACCTTTGCCACCAGCCATTACTACTGCGTAAAAATTCTTATTTTCCATAATTTATTTTAACCAAGTTTTTCAATAATTTTAGTAAGTGGCATAAAGAGTGCGATAACAATAGTACCAACGACCACCGCCAGACCCACAATCATTAGAGGCTCAATAAGTGAAGTCAACGCGCCCACCGCATTGTCAACTTCTTCCTCATAAGTATCCGCTACTTTTTCAAGCATATCGGGTAACTTACCAGTTTCTTCACCCACCTCAATCATACTTACTACCATTTCCGGGAAGATTTTAGTCGCGCTAAGCGGCGGAGCAATACCCTCTCCTTCTTTTACTGCATCATGCACTTTCCCCACCGCAATGGAGACCACTTCATTACCCGCGGTATCTTTCACGATAATCAGAGCTCCCAAAACACCAACACCTGAAGCCATCAAAGTTCCAAGCGTTCTGGCAAAACGAGATATGGAGGTTTTCGCGATAATTGGTCCGAATAAGGGCATATTGTATTTAATCCAGTCAAAGGCGTATTTACCTTTTTTTGTTTTCCCGATTATTTTCAGGATGATAATAAAGGCGACAATTCCTCCAATACAATACAAGGCCTGATTTTTCATCACCTCTGAAGTATTAATAACCCATTGTGTAATCATCGGCAATGGCTCACCTTGAAGCAGGTCATCAAAGATCTTTGTAAAGTTAGGAACAATAAAGATCATCAATCCACTAGTAACACCGCCGGCAACAACTAAAACCACAATAGGATAAATCAATGCGGCTTTAACTTTTCCCGCGATTCTCGCGGAACTTTCCATAAACTGCGCCAGACGGTTGAGAATAGTTTCCATCGCACCCGCTGCTTCACCGGCACGGATCATATTTAGGAATAATTTATCGAAGGATTTAGGGTTTTTTGCAAGAGCTTCCGAAAAGGTAGCACCTGTTTCAACCGCGTCGGCGGTTTCGCCAATAACCATTTTTACAATCGGATCTCTGGACTGTCTTTCTAAAGTTTTAAGAGAACGGATCAAAGGCAGTCCGGCATCCAGCAGGATAGCTAACTGACGGGTAAAGAGAGTAAGTTGTTTACGCTTGATTACCGGCGTACCGATAGTAATATTCAGTCCACCGCCAGCTTTTTTCTTAGGTGCAGCACCGCCTTTTTTCTTGCTTGCAACAGCCTTCGTCTCTTTAGCGGCTTTTATAGATGTCGGGTACAAGTTTTGTTTTTTCAACGCAACCGCAGCTTGTTCTTCTGTGGGAGAATCAATCTTGCCTTTGCGCTCTTTGCCATCCGAATCCATTGCGACATATACAAATTGTGGCATTTGCGTTCTCCTTAATATTTAATTGTTATTTATTCTAAAGTTGCTAGTTTTTCAATTATTGATTCAGGATCTTGTGATTTAGTAATTAAATCATTATAACTGATTAGATTTTTACTATACAGCTCAACTAAGTGGGAATCAAGTGTATTCATTCCATATTTTGCTCCTGTCTGCAATTCCGAGGAGATACGGAAAGTTTTATTATCACGAATTAGAGCTTGAATTGAGGGTGTTGAGACCATGATTTCAAATGCGGCGACACGACCTGGTTTATCTTCTCTCGACAGGAGGACTTGCGATATTACCGCGACCAGTGAAGTTGCCAGCTGTGTTCTGATCTGTCCTTGCTGTTCAGTGGGAAAGGCATCAATGATACGGTCAATCGTTCCGACCGCACTTGAAGTATGGAGTGTCCCGAAAACTAGATGACCAGTTTCAGCGGCAGTGATAGCGGCTTCAATAGTTTCCAGATCTCGCATTTCACCCACGAGGATCACATCAGGGTCTTGGCGTAAAGCTCTTCTTAAAGCTTCACCGAAACCTGTAGTGTCAACACCGATTTCACGTTGAATGACCATACTGCGTTTATTCTTATGATAAAATTCTATCGGGTCTTCAACGGTAATAATATGATGAGCCATTTCTTCATTGATAATATTGAGCATTGACGCGAGGGTTGTAGATTTACCACTACCGGTCGGACCGGTTACCAGAATCAATCCTCTTGGACGGAATAACAAATCTTTAATGTGCATGGGTAATCCGATTTGTTCCATAGTAAGCAGATCATTAGGAATTTGTCGTAGAACTGTGCCGAAAAATCCTCTTTGTTTGAAAGCACTTACACGAAAACGTGCCTGTTCTCCGAAAGCAAAACCAAAGTCAACAGAACCGCATTCCTGGATTTGTCTCATATGTTCATCGGAAGCAATTGATTTAACCATGGACTCAGTATCTTCAGCGGTCAGATGATCTACTTCTAGAGGGGTTAATTCCCCGTTAACTCGAACCATTGGCGGAGCATTTACTTCGACATGTAAGTCACTTGCGCCTTCATCAACTACTAATTGCAGTAATTCTGTCATACTGATACTCATTAAAACCTCCCTTATGTGTATCTGAGAACTTCATCTACAGTTGTTTCGCCATTTACAATAGTTTGGACACCATCCTCCCGGATGGTTACCATGCCTTGTTCCCGTGCTTTTTCCCTGATGGCTACGGTTGGCGCGTTTTTTAAAATTAACTCCATTAATTCAGGAGACATTGTTAGAAGTTCACATATTGATTTACGACCGCGATACCCTGATTCGTTGCAATTCTGACATCCTTTACCATAATAAAATTTGCGGTCGCCGATGTCATCACGGACGAGATTTAATTTTTCTAATTCTTCGTCTTTCGGCTCGTAAGGTACACGACAATTTTTGCAAACTCTCCTTATGAGTCGTTGACTGACTATTCCTGCGATAGAAGAACAGAGGAGGAATGGTTCAACCCCCATATCCACCAGACGAGTTACAGTTCCAGCTGCGTCATTTGTATGTAAAGTACTAAATACAAAGTGACCAGTAAGCGCGGATTCAATAGCAGTCTGCGCGGTTTCCAAGTCACGAATTTCACCAATCATTATTCGGTCAGGGTCTTGACGAAGGAATGCCCGGAGAGCTTTCTGAAAAGTCATTCCGTAGGCATTGTTGACAGGTAATTGAATAATCCCTTCAATATCATACTCGACCGGGTCTTCAGCAGTAAGGAGTTTTTCGCCAATTTCATTTACTTCCTGTAAGGCTGAATAAAGAGTTGTTGTTTTTCCGGAACCCGTTGGACCGGTTACCAGCAGAATACCGTTCGGCATATGAATTATGTCACGCAATTGAGCCAGCACGTCGGTGCTTATTCCGAGTGCATTCAAGTCGAGATTGACCACAGAGCGGTCAAGAATACGCAACACTACTGATTCGCCGTAAGATGTCGGCAGTGTTGCAACACGCAAGTCGATAGGTTTGCCACCGATTTTCAATTGAATTCGTCCATCCTGAGGGAGTCGTCGTTCAGCGATATTCAAGCCGCTCATAATCTTAACACGACTTATCACCGGTACCGCCAGGCTTTTTGACGGCGGCGGCATTTCATAAAGAGTGCCGTCAACGCGATAACGGATTCTAAAAGATGTTTCAAAAGGTTCAAAATGAATATCACTTGCCTGGTCTTTTATCGCCTGATACAGGATTACTTCCACAAAACGGACAATCGGAGCGTCGTTTGCGGCATTTTCCAAGTCAGTAACATTATCATAAATCTGTTCATCTTCTTCATCACCTGACATTTCGGAAAGGACGTCATGTACAGAGGCAACTGTAACAGGATAATATTTTTCAACGGCAGTATCAATAGTATCTTGCTCCGCGACCAGCACTTGGATTTCAAGTCCGAGAATAAACTGTAGTTCTTCGATAACCTGATAGTTCATCGGATTTTTAGCGACTACTTTCAGGTTATTGTCTTCCATGGAAACCGGGATAACTCCGTACGCACGGGCAATTTCCGGGTCAATCATTTGGATTACTTCGTGTTTTATGTCCGCTTGCTTGAAATCAAAAATTTCAGTTCCAAGATTATCCGCAAAATGTTGAAGTATTTCTTGTTCAGTAAGAAATCCGTAATTAATAATGACTTCCCGGAACGATTTTCCGGTACGATCATGTTCTTCTTCTGAATCTTGAATTTGTTCAGAAGTACAAATTCCATCAGTCAAGAGAATATCTTTCAGGGCTTGACCTTCAGCATCTAACATACTCGAGATTTCCTTGCTTGTTATTTTTCTTGATTGTTAATTTATTCCGAGTCCTGCAAAGTAAGACGAATAACTTCTTCGATACTTGATATTCCTGATTCCGCTTTGTGTAGTCCGTCATCACGCAATGAGCGCATACCGTTTTTTCTTGCCTGATCTCTAATTACACTACTAGGTTCATTTGCAAAAATCAGTTCGCCGATATCAGGAGTAAGAATGAAAATTTCATAAATACCTATACGACCTCTATATCCAGTGCCGTCGCAGTTCGAACAACCCGCGCCTTTATAGAATTTATGGTTTTCCAAATAATCCGCGTCAATTCCAAGCAGGCGGCATTCCGCCGGAGTAGGGATGGCTTCTTCCACGCATTCACTACAGTTACGCCGCAGGAGACGTTGTGCCATAATAGCCCGTACACCCGATGCGACGAGGAAGTTTTTAACACCCATGTCAATCAAACGAGTAATCGCGCCCGGAGCGTCATTTGTATGTAATGTGCTGAAAACCAGATGTCCTGTAAGCGCGGCGTTGATCGCGATTTCAGCGGTTTCAAGGTCACGAATCTCACCAACCATTATTATATCCGGTGATTGTCGCAGCATCGCCCGCAGTGCTGTCGAGAATGTCATATTGATTTCGCGCGCTACTTGTACCTGATTAATACCGTCAAGCTGATACTCGACCGGGTCTTCGACTGTAATAAGTTTTCTGGTCGGTAAATTAATAGTATTAAGGAAGGCGTACAGAGAAGTTGTTTTTCCAGAACCCGTTGGTCCTGTTACCAAGAAAATTCCGTCGGGCAAGGAGATGATTTCGTTAATCATTTTGAAGTCATCCGCGAGAAATCCCAATTTTGGAATATCCAGCTGGATACTTGATTTATCAAGAATACGCATGACGATACTTTCGCCATGAGTCGTTGGGATTGTCGAAACACGTAAGTCGATGTCAACATCACCCATTTTCAGCCGTATGCGTCCGTCTTGAGGTATACGTTTTTCGGTAATATCAAGTTTAGACATGATTTTTAAACGAGAGGTTAAGTTTGCCTGTAAATATTTAGGAGGAGCTTCCTGTTCAATCAGTCTGCCGTCAACTCGATAACGGACACGGTAGCGTTTTTCTAGGGGTTCAAGATGAATATCACTCGCGCGTAATTTATGAGCATCAACAATTAAGAGGGAGACGAGTTTTACAATAGGAGTGTCGTCTTCTGTATAAGTGTCCTCATCTCCGCCGAGGGCTCCCATGAGCATTTTTGCGGAAGCTTCCTCTTCGTCAGCAAGCTCGTCAATATAATGTTCAACGGTCTCTTTGGAGTGCGCGTATTTTTCTTGGATAACACTATGAATCTGTTCTGCCGAAGCGGCAACCGCGTCAACATCACAGCCAAGTAAATAACGTAATGAGTCAATAGTTTCAACATCGCTCGGGTCACTTATTGCCACGGTAATTATATTGTCATGCTTCATTACCGGGACGACTTGATACTGCATTACGACATCAGGACTTAGGGCTTCAATAACTTCATCCTGAAAAACATAGCTTGATAGATCGACTACTTCCATTCCATATTGATTAGCGAGCATTGCGAGCAATTGTTCTTCTTCGACGTGACCGAGGACTTTTAATGCGTCAACAACATCTAAATTTCCATCACTGGAACCCACCTCTTCCCAAGCTTCTTCAACTTGTTCATCGCTAACCATGCCATACTCTTGGAGAAGTTCTAAGATATAATCACTGTCTTTAGCCAAAATGTTGTTTCCCTGATGAAAATGCAATGTTTAAAGTTAATCATTCAGTGTACGTTCACAATAGCGATTATTTTTATAGATTTCAAGTTTTTTTGCAAATATTTATTAACTCTTTATTTGAGTTGCGAGTCGCAAGTTGTGAGTTGTGAGAAAAAAAGGGAACAAAAGACTTAGGATTCTCTCTATTTTTTTGCTTTTTTTTCTTTTGGGGTTTATATTATAGATATATTATTAACAAATTGGAATAGCATTTATATTTAATGAAAGACAATATGCTTGAAAACGACAAAGATGACCCTGATTCGACGAAAAAATATCGATCGATGAATCCTGCCTCATGCCTCTGCTCGCTGAAAAATAATGGAGATTTTTAGCGGATGGAAATCTTTAATAACATCTTTATACAGTTAATTCTACTCTTGACATTCCTTAGCTTATCCGCCATATTCTCAGGCTCGGAAACCGCTTTGTTTTCTCTTAGTCGGGCCCGTTTGCTTAGTTACAAAGAATCGTCAGATCATCGACAGCGGACCGT
>JAHOYW010000276.1 GCA_019038735.1 Victivallales bacterium
CTCCCATTGTTTAACGATTCGTTTCCAATTGCGTATTACTGCTTTACTCATGATAGATACCTCCTGATTAGTTTATCAGAAAAAATAGCATCATTTACAACTCAATAAAAGATGTGTCAGGTATTACGCTTACATACTGTCAGTGTAATCCAGGCGGCAAATGAAGGCTATCCCCGGAACCCAATACCGGTTCCATCTCCGGGCGTAGGTGGTATTTGTTTGAAAAAAGACCCGTATATTTTATCTGAAAGCGCGAGTCAATATAATTTGGATTTATCACTTGTTAAAGAAGCTCGTAATATCAATGAGTATATGCCTAAATTTGTTTCAAATATTATCCAAAATTACATTTCCAAACATGGTTCTAAAAAAGACAAAATATTTATAATAGGGATTGCCTTCAAAGGACACCCGGAAACATCAGATATAAGAAATTCCACGGCTCTAGAATTAATTAAAATTTTACACTGTCATCCCATAAATTTTAATTTTTGCTATATTTTTATACTCTTGAGTTCAAACTTCCTATGTTTTAAAAAACTCAAGTACCGATTTCTCAAAATTCCTGCTCAAGTGATTTTACGTCTTGCCAGGAGTTAATCCCGGCAGCCAAGCATATTCCGGGGCTCCTTTTAACGACAATGCCCCAGATGCTGTCCCATAGCTTTCAAGCAGTGTCCACATGTCTTTATAACTCCACAAGACTCCTCGCAGAACCGTAAATAGTCGATTGAAAGACGAATGTGTCCACTTGCTGATATATTCGATATAGCGCAGCAAAATATATACTGTCATTGCCGTCCATATCTGCCAGCGTACAGCATTCTCATTGTAGCCCAGAAAATCAGCAAGCTTGAGATTCTGCTTGACTTCCTTGAAAAACACTTCTATGCCCCAGCGTGCTTTGTATAAATCTGCAATAGAGTTTGGCGACCAGTCAAAATTATTGCTTATGAATATCATGCGAACGATTTTGCCTTCGATCTCAACATCTGCTTCAATCAATCTCATCTCGTCAGGATAATCTTCTGATGGCTTAACGCCAGTCAATCGAATCCGGTCATCTCGTATAATATTGCCTTTCGGGACCGTATGCTGTCCCACAGTTTCGTATTGCATATTATCTTTGGCGCGTCCAACCCAAAAAATCCCGCGCAAGGTCAAATTATTCAGAAATTTGAATTTTATATACGCCTTGTCAAATGTAACGATTTCTCCAGCTTGTAGATTTGAGCATAGTTGAATTGCTTTGGTAGCATCATGTCCCTTGGCTGACTCGACCACGATGAAACGCGGCAAAAAAGTTTGCAGGTTAAGGCATAAGTGCATCTTCGCCGCCGCTTTTCTCCGACGATGCTTTGCCCAGTCCATACAATTGGCAAAAAGCTTTATCGTGCTCGAATCAATGGCATTAACAGCTCTTTTGAAGCGTCTTGGAACGCCTTTATATTTACGACCTATACCGAAGCCTGGAGACATAACTTGCAAATGTTTCAAAACACTCCAGAACAACTCTTCGGCCATATCGGCATTACGTGTCCTGTTGGCATGCGAGAAGGTATTACGCTTGGGAGCTGTCGCGCCTCTTATGTCTGACAAGGCGGCACTGTGATTATTCAATGCATCGCAGACATCGTTCAAACTCAGTGCATGCGAGAGTTGTGTATAAAACAGGCTGACGATATGTGCCCAAGGAGAATATGTCCTGCTTTGCTTGTTAACGCCGTGGCGTTTGGCAAGTTTTTCAACAAGATGTCCTGGAATTAGTTTGCAAATTTGTTTTAACACGGTTATTTTCCTTTTGGATGCATTCATAGGTTTCTCCTTTTTGTGATGAATAAGAAGATAGCTGTGAAGCATCCAATTTTCAATAATTTTCAATTCCTATGGGATGACAGTGAAAGTTTAAGATTATATTGCCCCAATCTAAGATTATGCTAAATTCATTTGATAAAAGATTTATAAAGAGAGATTGATAGATGAAAAAAAATACGATTTTAACCATTCTAGATTTTAATGGTATTCCTGACAAGTACGAAAAGAAATTATATGATGCCATGGAATACCTCGGAAATAAAGAAAGACTCGTGATATGTTTGTATTTTATGTCTGAGCTATCAGTTAAGAGTATGACACATTATAATATCGAAAGAAATCTTCGCCGTATTTTTCCACCTTCAAAAAAAGGCAAGCTACCTGATGATTATAAAGATTTTCAGGCCTCAGTGCAACGTAGTTATTTTGATAGGGAAACACAAAAGATAAAGGAAAAGGAAATAAATTTAGAAGATCGCTTGTGGAAAAATCTTGGTGACGGATTATGGAAAAATACAGAAAAAGGAAATTGTTTAGCTGTTGCTACGTTAAAAAAAGAAGGATACGATATACATAAAGAAGGGGCCATATACATTTAACACCTGAAGAATGGTGTAAAAGTTTTGGAAATCCTCCTGTTGATAATATTGAACAATTGAATTTTTATGCTTCAAAAATAAGAAAAGGACAACAAAAATTTAGAAAAAGATTGATGTACATTTATCAAAACCGGTGTGTTGTTACAGGTTGGGGTCCTGATGATGTACTGGAAGCAGCACATATTTATCCATTTTCAGAATCTGGGATAAACCAGATCACAAATGGTTTAATTTTACGTGCTGATATACATTGTTTATTTGATTCATATTTATTAAATATTCATCCAGAAACATTTGAAATCGTATTAGACTCTTCTCTTGAAGAAACTGGATATTGGGAATTTAATAAAAGAAAAATCAGTAAAAGTATTGATGAACAATATCCAGCTAAGAAATTTTTGCACTTACGGTGGGATATAGCGCATTCAATTTCGGTCGAAACCAATCAATATTAGAAGTTGCTTTTTAAAGTAGTATATTTGACTTTAAGCATTTGTAGTCTAAAATATTATTGTTCTGTTGATGATGGGCTTGATGAATGAATTATCGTGTGAAACAATTAATATTGTTTTATTGAGATTGTGCAATATTAATTTCAATCTTTCCACCGCACTTTTATCTAAACCCGCTGTCGGTTCGTCTAGTAGTAAAGCTTCCGGCTCCATCGCAAGAATTGCCGCCAGAGCGACAAGTCGTTTTTCTCCAGTTGAAAGCTGATATGTTATGTGATTGTCAAAGCCGCTCAAACCAACCTGATCTAAAATTTCCGCTGTGATTTTTGCAATTTCTTCCCTTGTTTTGCCTAAATTAAACAAACCGAAGGCTATTTCCTCCCGAACTGTAGGACAAAATAATTGATCGTCCACTTCCTGAAATAAATATCCGGTTTTCACCCTTAGATTATAAAAATCTTTTTCAGTTTTTCGTTCAATTCCCTCAAAAAACACTTTCCCTTTTTGCGGCTTTAACAAACCGGTCATTATTTCTAAAAGAGTTGTTTTGCCTGCTCCGTTACCACCGGTTAAGGCAACTTTTTCCCCTTTCGCGAGCGATAAATTGAAATCGGACAGAACATTATTGCCGTTTTCGTAGGTAAATGATATTTCTTCAAGTTTGAACATAAAAATCTCCATACATTAAAATTATCAGAAAAAATAACATAAGTCCCCCTGTTAAGCAATCTTTTTTGGTCGCGTGAAAATGATATATTAAATAAAAATTTCCATTAAAAGCTCTGCATTTCATCGCGTTCGCGATTCTTCCTGAACGGTTAAGACTCCGTATCAATAACATTCCCGCAAAATGCGCAAAAGTTTTATAAGTATGAATATTCATTCCAGGAGTGAAGCCGCGCATCATTGCGGAGCGGTGCATTCTGATAAATTCCTGATGGATAATAGTTAAATACCTGATTGAAAAGAGAAAAAGATGAATAAGTTTTTTTGGGAGCAAAAGGTGGTTCAAGGCATGCCCCAGCACGACAAAGTTTATCGTCGAAAGTAATGATGTTATAAGCAGAATTAGAATATTGCTTCGTAATAGTATTTTCAAAGTAAATATAAACTTTTCAATACTGTATCCAATTGAGCCTATTCTAAAGTAGCATTCGGCATCAGTTGAGATAGTGAGAGGGATGGAAATGAATAGTATCAGGAGAAAGATATTTATAAACAGCAAACGCCCCGCGATCTCAATAAATTTAATTTTTGCGAGTTTTATTAAAATTACAGAAAAAACTAAGCCGGTCAGGAGAAAAAGAAAATCTCGGGAAATGGAGAAATAAAAACTAAAAAGAAGGCAACTAAGTATTTTTACGCGCGGGTCGAGAGAATGAATAAAAGACTTTCTTGCCGTAAATCTATCAATTGCCAACATTATGATTTCTTCTTTTTTAGTAAAATAATTAAACCGAACACTCCAAAAATATAGCCTATCGCTCCGATAATATCTCTAATCCGCATGGTATTTTCAATTCTGTCCAGTTGCTCTTTTATTGCAAAAATTTGACTATCATTATTTATTCCTGCATCAATTTTGCTTTTCTTCTTTCCGACAGGCTTATTAACGCTGTATTCAGCTAAGTGTCCGTTTTTACTGTAAACAAATCTATAATTCGCGTCATCCGCGACTTTGTACTTGAAGGTTCCTTTAGTATCGGTTTTTATTTTTGTTATAAATTCAGTATTTTTATAGACGGATATTGTGCTGTTTTTTATTCTAACGCCTCCTGGAGAATAAACATAACCGCAAATATTATCACTTTTTTGGGCGGCAAAAATTTTAATATTGTGAGCGTATAGATTTGCTGTTATCGCAAAGCTCACAAGATACAGCATAAGTAATTTATATTTTTTCATTAAATATCTCCGGTTTCATTTTTTTTAAATATACAAGAATAATTCCACTTATTATACCTTCCAGCAATAACAAAGGCAAATGAGACACAAAAAATATCAATGATGGTAATTGAAATTCTTTTGGTGCTGAAAAATAAAGGGAGGCACTGGTCATAATAATGCTGAGAAAAAATGCGCTAAAACCGGCTCCGAAGCCAATCAAAAAAAACTTTTTCTCAGAAATATCTTTTTTTAACAGGAAATGAAACATGTAATAAACAGTCACTGCCGGCAATGCCATATTCATTGTATTGACCCCCAATACAAGCAGTCCGCCATGACCAAAAAATAATGCTTGCAGTAATAATCCTATAAAAATTACCGGAAAAGCGGAAAGCCCAAATAAAAGTCCGATCAAACCGTTTAAAAGCAAATGCGCACTCGTCATTCCAATGGGGAAATGAATTAAATTTATGACTAAAAAGACTGATGCGAAAATCGCGGCTTCAGGTATCTTTTCGTACTCAAGTTTTTTGAGTCCGACACCAATACCCGCCACTGTAACGCCAATTCCGCACCCGAGAACCGGCAAGCTTAATATTCCGTCTGCTATATGCATATTATTTTTTCATCTCTTTGGCTTTTACCCAAATCAAGGCGCCGAGTTCAACATCAACTTCTTTGCCTTGTGGATTTTTAATTTTTTTATCACTGTCAATCAATGCCGCGAATCCCCACCAGCCGGCTTGCGGCATTGCGTAGGAAAAAACCCCATTGGCATCAGCTTTAATTACTTGTGTCGTATAAATGCCGTGCGGTACTTTGTATTTTTTCTCTTTATTGTAATATTCCACCTCAACTTCCGCAAAGGGAACGGCTTTGCCGTTTTTCTTTACAATCCCCTGGAATATATTGTTCTTGTAAAGACTGTAGGGGCGGGTCAAAGCTTCAATTTCAACAGGGAACCCGATCATATTGTCCCAGCCTTCTCCAGCTTCCATAACATCAACGACGACCTTTGTGTAATGAATTATCATTTTTTCTTCCGCCGGCTCCCAATATGGAGCCGGTTCAATATAAAAAATGTAATCTCCCGGTTGTTTAAAGCTGTAGTTCAGTTTATAGCATGACTTGCCGTCAATTTTGTAAGCTCTTATTTTATCTAGCAAATTGATTTTTTTATTTTGAAAACTTACTCCGAATTGAACAGGTTTTCCCATTTTCATGACCGGTCCCATATCCATTGGATGGGTGAAAATCGCCTTAAATAAGACTGGTGAAGATACGTCATCAACAAGATCTTTTTCTGGTAATAATAATTGAAAATGCGCGTTTACAGTAAATGCAAGGATTGATAATGTCGCGACAAACAGCTTTTTTTGATTTTTCATTTGTGTATCCTTTTTTTAATATTTAGTATTACTGAAAATTAATACGTAATAACATGTTGCCCTATTTTTTTTGTTTATATTTTTGGGAAAATATGGCGATGTTTTTACTTAAGCTCGTCCATTTTTTTGCTGAACGCGCGAAAATTGTTTTCTCTGAGAATAAATGAAATCGCGCTAGAATATCCTTTCAGTTTTAAATTAGTTTCACTCAAAGGTTTTGATGAAACAACTCCATTGACAACTTCAATAAAAAAACGTTTTTCCGCGAATTGAATCACCCCTTTCGCACGTAGAATAATATTTCTGTATTCTTCTAAAATGGTATAAAGTTTTATTTTGTTTATTATTTTAGCAGTTACAAATTCATATCGTTCATAATCTTCCGGCGCGCACGGTGCTAAACCTGATTCTGAATGTTGATCTTCACTGTTTCCTATCATTTTGATTTTGACTTTCGCGTATTCCGCAGTCAGTATCTCGCAATTTTGGTTGATTTTATTTATAATTTCTTTTGTTTCGCTAATTTTTTTCTCATCCACAAGGTCGGTCTTATTTATTATGACAAGGTCAGCCAGTTGGACTTGTGCGATTGGAGCCGTCATTATTTTAGCTAATTTATGAAAATTCAAGGCATCAACAACACAATAAATAGAATCCCTGATATACTTTTCTTTCAGATTGTCAGTAACCAGCAAACTTGAGAAATCACTCGGTTCAGCCAAACCTGTCGATTCAATAATTAAAATATCAGGTTTTATAGTATTCGCGATGTTTTCCAAAGCCTTAATCAAATCGGCTTTGACACAAACACAGAAAATATTCCCTCGGTTGATTTTCGCGATAAAATGCTCGCCTTCAGGAAGAATTTCCGCGTCAACCGGCAAGGCACCAAAATCATTGACCAGCACAGCGATTTTTTTGCCTGTTAACTCTTCAGATTTCAACATCCTAGAAAGCAGGGTTGTTTTCCCGGCTCCTAGGAATCCGCATAATAATATTGTTTTTATCTTTTGCATTTGTTTTAACATTCCCGACACATTAACTAATTGTCGATTTTTGCGCCTCTAGAGACAGAGGCGGCTACATTATTTTTCATTTATTTATATTTCACAATGTAGCCACGGCTGTCTCTAGCCGTGTTTTCCTACAAGGTGTATCAATAGACTACTTTTCCTATTCGTTAAGGACTTTTATCCATTCTTTGATAATATTTTTTTCAACAGAGTGACCGGAACTTTTTAGCTTGTATTTTTCTGTAATTACTGCCGGCGTATTAAAAACCCCATATTGCCTAATCTCTTTTTTGTCATTTATTTCAATAAAATCAACTTTAGGTCCAAGTTCTTTCATTGCGTTATGAATATTTTCTTTCAGAATTTTGTATTTCTTGTTACTGTTGTTACCCAGCAATAAAATTCTTCCTTTGTTGTATTTTATTTTTAAAGCGAATTTATCTCTTATCCGGTCATGAATCGCATTAATCAGTTCTTCTTTCGGAGGAATTATTGAGACAAATTTTATCTGTCCATCAATACAAATGGTCGGAATATTCCTCACGTACAATGAACCCATCATTTTTATTGCTTCAGGATCTTTAATCTTGTGTTCTTCCCACTCTACAAGCTCTCCGAATTCAGGAATCGCTGATTTGACCGCCTCAACCATGTATTGACAGGGAGCGCAGCCTTCTGAATCAAGCGTTATTATATCTATTTTAACCTTGTCTGCAGAGCCATATTCGCTCATATCAAATAATTCACAGGCAGTGCTGTCCGCATTATTAGCAATCTCTTTCGCGACCTCGCGTTTATATGGATCAAGCACGACTTCCGCGATTGCCTGAGCATTTTCGACTGGAGTCGCATAGGGCATATCACAGCCTGGAGCTAAAATAAAGCCAGTGTCGCCGCCAGTTTCCATACATGCAATGGCATCTATCTGGTTGTCGTTCGGAGTGCCAAGCAGCATCACGGTTGTCAGTTTCATGTTTCCGCCGAAGGAAACATCTTTTTTGACGCATATTTCTTTTACGAAATCCAGAGGAATATTTTCGTCAATAGAAATATTATCCGGTTTGGTGTCACACATTACTTCAATATTATTTTGAGCATGTCCACAAACAAAAAATGAAGCTTTGCCGCCCTCTTTTCTTATGTGTTCAAAAAGTTCCGTACTCGGCGCTGAACAAAATTCTTTAAAATGGTCAGCTCCGATTTGACTTGTCATTGGGTCAACAACCGCAATTATATCACAGCCGTTTTTAAGATAAATAGAACTCATTTTTTTGGCGGTTTCATTGCAAAAATCCATGATCTCATGTATGCGTTGGGGATTGTCAAACATCTCCATAAAAATATCGGTACCAAGCAAATGAAGCGCCAATGTAAAAGGTCCGGTAATCAAACCGTAAATTGCTTTATCTTCATGCTGCTTTCTTAGTGTTTGCAATGCCTCGACCACTACAGGAATTCTGCCGTCATTCTCTGTAATAATAGGCAAATCCTCCAATTGCTTGCCACCCAGCATTGACAAAGGATGAGAAATAACCGCAGGAGGATTATCATTGGTCCAGTTCAACTCGCAACCAAAAATTTCAGCTTCTATCTGTAAGTCAAAGATGACTGGGAAGCCATCCGGCTTGTATAATTCAATAGCTTTGTTTAAGCCGTCTATTATGTTTTGCGAACTCTTTAAATACTCCGAAGCGGTTTTTCCAATCAAGCTGCCGGAGTGAACTCCACAAAACGGCACCCAAGGAATCCTTTCTACTTTTTTTCGGCTTATTGCTGATAATACTAATTCTTTTCCATTCATAACATAAACTCCTGCTGGTCAATATTGTTGTTTAATGATATTAGTATATGATTTATTTGAGTACTATCTTCCTTTTTTTTGTGCAGTTTTTGCTGTATAATAACATTATCTTTGTTCTTTTATTATTTGTGGCACATTTGTAATGACAGCTTAGTTCAGGTCACTCAGGGTTTAAATACTTAATATTACGAACTTTTAATACGTAATAATAGCTTGTTTTTTTGTCTTTTGCAAGCGAAATCTAAAAAAATCTAAATATCCTGAATTTGTGAGCAATGTGTCACTGGACATTGCTTGGCACTTCAAAGACATGGCGGTCGTTACTCGTGTTCGGCTCAAGGGACTTTCGCCCTCCAGGGATTTTACCGCATCGAAGTTTCAACTGGAGGGCGAGGCTCTGACGAGCCTTATACGAAACCTGATATATCATCTGCATTCTAAAGTATCAACACTTGTTCTGTTTGACTTAGGATTTTATTTGCGGTAGTCGCGAGAGCAGCTTGCTCCGCGACATTAATGCTTGATAGCTCGAAATCTATGCTTCGGTCAAAGCCTTCAGGTTGCGGAGCAAGCTGCTCCTGCAACTACTTTTAGGCGCATCCCTTTCTCAGAGATAAAACTTATTGCTTTTTTGAGTGCAAGTCGGTATTATATAGCAAAAAAATCAAATCATAAAGTCATTCTCAATATTTTTTCTTGATTTTATATAATTGAACAACTATCGTAAACGATATTATACAGAAACTATTTAATCACTTGTTATACAAGGCAAAGAGAAAATGAAAATGATAAAAGGAATATTATTATTTATTGGATTGTATCCATTATGTGGATTATTAGGAGCATTAATTGGACTCATTTCTGATTTTGGAATAAGAAATATATTTCAAAACATAGAAAAAAATCCAGATATATTTATTAATCAATTTTCTAGCATGTTTGTCATATTTTCTTTAATTGCCCCATTTTCATTAATCGCTCTATTTGTTGTTTATAGATTAAATCAAAAAGATAATTTGCAAAAAAAAACTTATAAAGTTTGAAAATGAGTGTAAAATATGAAAAAGAAGAAGAACAGTCTTGTAATAAGGAATAGTACAGCTGAGTTTTTGATTTTTACATCACAAACAAATGGAATAGAGGTTAGGGTGGAAGATGAAAATGTTTGGCTAACCCAAAAAACTTATTGCAAAACTTTTTGATGTTGTAAAATCAAATATTAGTGAGCATTTGAAGGCTATTTATGATGCTGCCGAGTTGTCAAAAACGGCAACTGTTCGGAAATCCCGAACAGTTCAACCGTAAAGCAGTAGAGAGGTTGCAAGATAAATTGAGAATTATAATGTTAGAAGCAATAATCTCCCTTGTTATGGGAAAAGCATATAACAAGTTTATTATTTACAAATAAATAAAATTTATTACGGATTCAGGAGTTGATTATTATGTCGAATTTAACTAGATTGAGTTTTTCAATAGAAGAGAATCTTTTCAAAAAACTGGAAAAGATAGTTAAGCAGAAAGGTTATGGCAACCGTTCGGAATTTATTCGGGATATTATTCGGGATATGGTTGTTGCGGAAGAATGGGATTCTAATGATGACGTGGTCGCGACGATTACACTGATATTCGATCATCACAAGAAAGAGCTTGGGGAAAAACTCACCGATGTTCAACATCATTTTCACGATATAGTCCTTGCTTCCACCCATGTTCATTTGACCCATGATATATGCGCGGAAATGATAATGGTCAAGGGTTCGTCAAAAACAGTTAACGAGCTCGCGAATAAACTTCGTCAGCAGAAGGGAGTTTTGCATGCGGGCTTAACGATGAGCTCTACTGCACAAAAATTAAATGAAGTATTGTAAATACTGATAAGATAGATTTTTTTGCTTTTTTGTATGTAATTAAGTGCTTGTTATTTCTCGTTTTTTTAACTATACTTTAGCATATTTCAACGCATTGTCCTTGGACTTGATGAAGAAAATCTTTATAAGGCTCAAAAATAATTACAAGTTTCTTTTTTACAGCTTTATTTTTAGCTAATAACTGCTAGATTATTTGATTAAATGATACTGTAAATTTGGAGTACAATAAATATGGCAAATATGATAAAAGCCTGGCTGGAATGCACTCGCTGCAATAAACAATACGATTTAGAAAAAGTCCGTTACAGTTGTGACTGCGGCGGAACCCTTGATATGCGCCGTGACCTCTCGGCTGTTGATGGTCAAAAAATGAAACAGCTCTGGGAAGATCGCTGGGGCACTAAACGCGGACTTTACGCTTCCGGCGTGTGGCGTTACAAAGAACTTATTTTTGACTGTGAAGATGATTGTGTAGTCAGTCGTCAGGAAGGCAACACTCGCCTCTATGACGCGGGCAAAGCTGGCGAATATGCCGGATTGAAAAACTTTTACCTCAAGCATGAGGGCGAAAATCCTACCGGCAGTTTCAAGGATCGCGGCATGACTTGCGGACTTACTGCCGCAAAATTCTATCATGCGAATTCTGTTGCCTGCGCCAGTACTGGAAACACCAGCGCGAGTATGTCTTCATACGCGGCGATTGCCGGTTTACGCTCAGTTATTTTTATTCCTGAAGGCAAGATAGCTTATGGGAAACTTGCTCAAGCCCTCGCTTTTGGCGGCAAAACTTTGCAGATAAAGGGTAATTTTGACGATGCTATGGAGCTGGTTCAAGAGGTTTGTGACGAACTAAATATTTATCTAGTCAACTCAATCAATCCTTTCCGTATCGAAGGTCAGAAAGCTATTGGTTTTGAAGTCCTCCAGCAACTCGACTGGGAAGTGCCTGATTGGTTTGTTATTCCCGGCGGAAACCTCGGCAATAATACTGCTTTGAGCAAAGGCATGCAGGAATTATACGAACTCGGCATCATCAATAAAATACCAAAAATCGCGGTGATTCAGGCAGCAGGCTCAGCTCCTCTTTCTAAAATGTGGAAGGATGGCTCTGATTTTACCGCGGTCAAAGATCCTGATACTATCGCTACCGCTATCAAAATCGGTAATCCGGTTTCATGGGAAAAATCTTTACGCGGCATAAAATGGTCCGGCGGAATCGTCGAAGATGTTACTGAACAGGAAATTATGGATGCCAAAGCAATGGTTGACCTTGCAGGAATCGGTGCTGAACCAGCTTCATGCTGTTCCGTTGCCGGTGCCAAAAAACTCGTTGATATGGGTATCATCAAGCCCGAAGAAACTGTTGTCGGTATCCTGACAGGGAATATTCTGAAAGATCCTGACGCGGTTATCGGTTACCACAAAGACGAGCTCGGTTCAATGGGTATCAAAGGCAATTACGCCAATGCTCCGCTAATAATCGAAGCAAGTGTTGATGCCGTAAAAAAGGCTCTGCTTTAATTTTATATTTTTATTGGTGAGCTTGCAAAAGCGTAAGCTTAATGCTATTCTATCTATCAATGTGGGAAAGTTGTTATTAGTTACTGATTGCAATATCGTTTTTTTGAAAATATTTTGAATTGTTACTGGAGATTTTAAGATGGATATTTCTATGGAGTATAAGATCATCCTTGTCGTAGGATGCGTTTTAACATGGCTGGTTTTTATTCTAGCTCTCGCAAAGTTTTCGAAAATTTATATACAATTTGTACAGTTCCGCAAAAAGGTTGAAACCGACCTTGCTGGTATGGGGACACATGTTCGCAAAATGCAGCTTTCTTTTCAAGAATTAACCATTGAGCATCGCCGTACTAATAAATTGTTGATTGAATTGATTGAAGCACAGAAAAACTCTAACCCTCTTAGCGGTCTTGAATACGAATTAGTTGAAGAAGAAGAAATTATTCAGAACTAGTAAAAGCTAATCTCTGCACCGTAATAAATATCTTTGACAAGCTAATAGAATTATGCCAGAGCAAGGCTCTGCTCTTGGCACTACTTTAATTCCGCGTAAACAAAACGGTTGCGTTTGGAATAATCCTGAATTGTCTCAATATTTTTAAATTTCCCTGTAGCTTCCAGCGCATCGTGAATGTTTTTCGCCTGACTTATACCCATTTCAAAAATTATAATAGCACCAGGATTTAAATGTTCCGGGGCTTTTTTTATACATTTATAAATCAATTCCAAACCATCTTCAGTAGCTGTCAGTGCGAGCTTTGGTTCAAAGTCCTTGACTTCCGGCATCAAACTGAGATATTCATGCTCACTGACGTATGGCAAGTTTGCGGCGATACAGTCAAAACTTTGTTCACCAAGATTAGAGAATAAATCACTCTGAAAAAAAGCCACATTATCCAGTTTATATTTAAGCCGGTTGCTTTCAGCGACTTTTAGAGCATCCGTGCTGACGTCAACGCCAGTAATATTCAAATCTTTACGCTCGAAGCCCAAAGCTAGGGCAATCGCGCCGCTGCCTGTGCCCAAGTCTAAAACTTTTGCTTCGTGAGGAACAATTTTGCAGAGTCGCTCAAGCAGTAATTCTGTTTCGGGGCGCGGAATAAGTACATTGGGATTAACCAGCAAATCAAGATTCATAAAATAAGCATGTCCGAGAATATATTGCAAAGGTTCATGTTTTTCACGGCGTTGAACAACTTTTTCAAGCGAATCAATGACTGATTGCGGCATTTGAGTATTATAATGCAGAAATATTTCTGTGCGGGAGAATTTTGCTAATTCGGCAAGAATTAATTCACTTTCCGTACGAGCTCCCTCAATCCCGACAGCTTCGAGACGGAATGTGGTATTTTTAATAGCCTGAATATAAGAAATATGCATCGTCTATGAACTCGCTTCTCGAACTATATCAGTAAACTCTTCTTTCGAGACATTCGAAAGATTCTTGCCTTTTTTTGCGAGTTTCTCGTTTACCTTAACAGATGTTTCAAGCATGCGCTCATGGGTCTCTTCTGAGCCGCCGAGCAGATAAAAATTGTCCCCTTTGGTGACACGTTTGTGTCCGTCCTGATTGTCGAGCCCGATTCCCATCATCATTGCCGACTGCTTATCTGATTTTCCGCGAGCTGAAACCATATTTATCCTTTTAAATTCGCTTGTATTGCAAATTAATATAACATTATTACAAGCTTCGTTCTATTGTAAAAACAGCAAATTTTTAAAAATAATCATTTATAAGGTGGACTTTTTGAAAAAAATGGCTAATATATTCAGCATAAGAATTACTTAAAAAAATAAAAAAAGGAAAACGAGATGAAAGATATTCAAAGTTCTAATGGTTTTATGGGCGGTTTAACTCCATCGGCGACTCTCGCTATCACTGCGGCAGCAAAGGCTCTCAAAGCACAAGGCGTAGACGTATGTAGTTTATCTGCTGGTGAACCCGACTTTGACACACCGGAAATTATCAAGCAGTCTGCGATCAAAGCCCTTCTGGAAGGAAAAACCGGATATACTCCAGCCAGTGGACTTATGGAATTGAAAGAAGCCGTTGCCAAGAAATTTGTCAATGAGAACAATGTTAAAACTACTCCCGGACAAATCATCATTGCTCCCGGCGCAAAATTTTCAGTATTCAGCGCAATCGCGGCTCTTTGTGGGCCTGGTGATGAAGTTATTCTTCCCGCTCCATTTTGGTTGAGTTACGAGGAAATGGTCAAAGCTGCCGGCGCAAAATGCGTTATCATCCAGACCAAAGCTGAAAACAACTACGAATTAGATCCTGCTGAACTGGAAGCGGCTGTTACAGAAAATACCCGCTTACTGGTTTTGACAACTCCATCAAATCCGACTGGCGCGGTTTACCGCAAAGAAACACTCGAAAGCATCGCCGATATCGCGGTGGCTAAAAATTTCATGGTTTTATCTGACGAGATTTACGAAAAATTAGTTTATGATGACGACAAACCACATGTAAGTATCGGGTCTTTGAATGATGAAATCAACGATTTAACCATCACAGTCAACGGTTTAAGCAAAGCTTACGCGATGACTGGATGGCGTTTAGGATATTTAAGCGCTCCATTATGGCTCGCCAAGAAAATCGGAGCGTTCCAAAGTCATACCACTTCAAATCCGACTACATTCGCGCAATACGCCGCTATTACAGCATTGGAAGAAGCGGATGCGGAAGTTGAAAAAATGCGTCAGGCTTTTTCTGTTCGTCGTGATTTAATCTATTCATTAATCTCTGCGATTCCGGGTGTAACTTGTGTTCGTCCGCAAGGAGCTTTCTATTTACTATGTGATATTTCATCTTTCGGTCTGACTAGCAACGAGTTTTGTTCACGACTTCTGGAAGAAAAGAAAGTAGCGGCAATCCCATGCGAAGCTTTCGCGGCTCCGGGCAAAATTAGATTGTCCTATGCGTGTAGCGAAGATAATATCAATGAAGCGGTTTCTCGTCTGAAATCTTTTTGCGAAAGTCTTTAGTCTTTTCTGTCTTTTTACATATCTAGTCCAGACTTAATCTGGTCGTGGTCTCGCGGGGAAACGCGAGTCGCTCATCTCCAATGAGCGAAACTTAAGCCCTCCATAGCTTTGCGACGGAGGGTGCATTAGACCAATGCAATTCTCGAAGAGTGAGGCTTTTTAGAAAAATCGCTTTGCTCTTTTTCTGAAAAGATGCGAGCGTTCGAGCTGTCATAATGACTAGTACGCGGCTCAAGTGGACTTTCGCCCTCCACAAAAATCACCGCATCACAATTTCATCTGGAGGGCGAGACTCTGTCGAGCCTAACAAGCCATAAGCCTATCTTTACTTTTTGATTTGTTTTTTAGACCATTTCACATTATAGTATTTATAGCGTAAATAAAATTCTGTTCTGATAAGGATTCCTCAATGAAGCGAATAGGTTTATTTTTTGTGATAGGTAGTAGCATATTGCTTTTATTTTTTAAGTTATATATTGTTAGAATTGCATATACTAAATTACCTGATGGTAATTATGGTGAACTTTTTGGACCTGTTTCATATTTTAAAAACTACATTTATTATATATTATTTGTTCTGTTTATTTTAGGTATAGTTTGTTTATTTAAAACAACTTATAAAACTGTAAAACAACAGAATATAAAAAACAAAGATAAACTTTAACTTTTCCAGGGAAAGGTGTGTGAACTCGAACACTCGCATCTTTTAAAAATTGCGCGAGCTTATTTTTAAAAGCCTCGTTTTTCGAGAGTTGACTGGGTCTAATGCGCGACTTTGTCGCTTAAATTTCGCTCGTTTAGACGAGCGACCAACAGAATCGCCTGTTGGATCGGCGACGGCGGTCAAGCCGTTTTTTATTAAAAAGACGAAAAAGGATAAAAAGATATGCGCAGGGCACTGGAAAAATTCTTAGCTTATCTGGCTCTTGAACGAGCTTTGAGTCGTAACACTATCTCCGCGTATAATTCCGATCTCGAAAGCTTTATCATCTGGCTGAAAAATAATAATATAAATTCCTTTGAAGATATTCGCCGGAATTATATTCATGACTATCTCGCGGAACTTAAAGATTCCGGCTTGGAAACCGCGACTTTGGCACGGCGTCTGGTTGCGATAAAAATGTTTTTTCGCTTTATGTTTCAGGAAAAAATCATTTCCAAAGATATAACTAATGTGATGGATTCACCAAAATTATGGCAGCTCCTGCCTGATTTTTTAAGTTCTACGGAAGTTGATGCCTTGATGAATGCCTTTCCGCGAAGCGGAAAATATCCGCTGATTTTTCGAAATCGAACTATTTTGGAAATTATGTATGCCTGTGGCTTGCGGGTTTCGGAATGCGCTTCGCTGACACTTGCTTCGGTCAAATTTGATGACGAAACTATTCGTGTCAAAGGGAAGGGGAACAAAGAACGCTTAGTGCCGATTGGCAAAACCGCTCTGCGTGTGCTTGATCGTTACTTGAGTGAAATTCGTCCGCAGTTAGTAAAAAATCAAATGGAAGCTACTTTATTTCTGTCGAGAAACGGCAAAAAACTGGATCGCGAATGGATTTGGAAAATAGTTAAAGAAGCAGCAAACATCGCCGGTATTAACAAAAATATTCATCCCCATACTCTGCGTCATTCTTTCGCCAGTCATCTGCTGGAAAACGGTGCTGACCTGCGCGTTATTCAGGAAATGCTTGGACACGCTGACATCAGCACGACTCAAATCTATACTCATGTGAACCAAAAACAACTTTTGGATATTCATCATAAATTTCATCCTCGTGGCTAATAACCCTTATTTTTTTACAGGCAAAATAATCATTTTAAATATTGACTGCCGAGCTTTTAGCTACTATAGTTAGTTCGGTATGATATTTTTAAGAGCAATATATTTAATTTAAGGAGCTCTAAATGACGCGGAATGCAGAAAAAGCGCAAATTTTAATTTGCGATGATGATGATATTTTTTTAAAGTTTTGTACAAAAATTATTGAAAAAATGGGCTTTTCTGTTTTAGTTGCGATAAATGGTGATGAAGCTATAGATATGCTTGTCGCGAATCCCAAAATCAAACTGGTCTTAATTGATTTGTTGATGCCTGTCCGTTCAGGCTGGGAAGTGATTAAATATATAAAAAAACAAGAACACTTAAAAGATATTCCGCTTATCGCGATTACCGGTCTTAGTCCTTCAACTGAGGATTTACTTAGAGTTAAAGTGAGTTGTCAGTCGCTTATTCACAAGGGAGCTGATTTTAATGTTGAAGAATTAAGTCAGACAATAAAAAAATTAACCTCGAAGATTAACTAACTATGAATAATTTAAGACCTGACAGTAGTTGTTTGATTTTAATTGACATGCAGGAAAAACTCCAGAAAGCAATGTCAAATGTTTCAAGCTGCATTGAAAATCAAGAGCTTTTACTGAAAACTGCGGCAATACTCAAAATAGACAACATTGTTACAGAGCAGTACCCGGCTGGACTCGGGCATACAATAGATGAATTGAAAAATCTACTAACTGAAAATACAGAAATTATTGAAAAAACAACTTTTTCCTGTTTCGGTGAAAGCAATTTTAGAACCACGCTGAGAGCAAAGACTAGAAAAACTTTAATAGTCTGTGGTATTGAAGCGCATGTTTGTGTTCAGCAGACGGTGTTTGACCTTTTGGCAGAAGACTATGAGGTCGTCATTCCAGCAGACGCGCTGACTTCCCGTAATGATGACAATTATCGTCTCGCACTCGAATCAATGCGTCAGGCAGGAGCATTTATCACATCTACTGAAGCTGTTATTTTTATGCTTCTGGGTGATGCGAAGCATCCTGATTTTCGTACAATTTCTAAACTTATAAAATGATATTCTAAAATAATGACTAAAACAAAGAAAAAAATTTGGATATTTTCAGGAGAGACCTCTGGAGATACTTATGGAGCACAGTTAGCTACAACTATCCGCGAACTCGAACATAAAGCCGGTAATGAAATTGAAATTGCCGGAATGGGCGCAAGCAAAATGAGAGCCGCCGGTGTTGACATAATGGTCGATTCCACCGAGCTTGGAGTCATGGGGCTGGTTGAAGTAGCAAAGATTATTTTCACTATTATTAAAATCTTCTTTTTTCTGAAAAACAAAGCGATTAAGGAACGTCCGGACGCGGTTGTTTTGATTGATTATCCCGGTTTCAATCTGCGTTTTGCCAAACAAATGCATAAACACGGTATTCCGGTGATTTGGTACGTTAGCCCGCAGATTTGGAGCTGGCACAAGAGCCGTATCTATAAGCTGAATGAGTATTGTGAAAAAATGCTGGTTATATTTCCATTTGAGACGGAAGTTTACGCAAAAGTCGATCTTGAAACCGAATTTGTCGGGCATCCCTTAGTGGATATTATGCGTGAACAACATGATTCGTCAATAGTTCGTGATTTGAATACGCTTGTCTTACTGCCGGGAAGCCGTTCGATGGAAATTAGCCGTTTATTGCTCCCAATGCTGAAAACCGCTGTCGAAATGAAGAAACGCCATCCAGCTTTAAAGTTCGCTATCTCGGCTCCGCGTGAAAAATCATTGAAGCATTGTGAGGAAATTTACGACAAATTCAAACGCTCTCATTCCGACACGCCGGATATGGAATTGACTTGCGGGAAAACTCATTACTGGCAGCAAAAAGCCGGTACCGGCTTAGCTGCTTCCGGTACAGTTACTGTAGAATGCGCGATTGCCGGTCTGCCTTTGGTGGTCGCCTACAAAATGAATTTAATCACCATACTGCTTGCGTCTTTGCTGGTTAAATTATATCGTGGATTCTTCACCATGGTCAATGTTATTGCCAATAAAGAAGTTTTTGAAGAGTTTTTGCAGTATGATGTAAATTCCGCTAAGTTATCAGATGCTCTGGAGCGTATTTTACCTCACGGAAAACGTCGCAAGGAAGTCGAAGCCGACATGAAAAAGATGGTTGAATCCCTTTCCGACGAAAAAATTACCGCTTTGGATCACGCCGCCAAGTCCTGTGTCGAATTTCTGCATCGAAAATCCTAAATGAAGCCATTGATTTAGTTGGTAAATTCTGAAAATGGCTATACATTTAAAAGCCGATTATTAATTATTTTTAAAAATAAGGAAGTACAAATATGCCATTTGACAGAGGTTCATTTTCCCTTAGTGTTTTTCAATTGCCAAAACAATTGCCAGAAAATTTAATTGAACTTTTTGCCGCGAAAAGAGGCGGCAAACTTGATCACATAAAAGAAGAAGCAGTATACGGCTGGACGACAGGAAGAACTTTGCTTGAGACCGAGATTGACGAAGAAAGTGCAATTCGCGGTGGTCATATTTATCTTTGTCTGCGCAAAGCTGAACGCAAGATTCCGACAACTTTATTCAACGCGATTTGTCAGCGTGAAGAACTCGTTTATATGCGGGCAAATGAATTTGATGTTGTTTCGAGTAAAGTCAGGCGTGAAATAAAAGCAAAAGTTCTGGAAATGAATCTGTCCAAAATGGCACCTGCTATTTCAGGGATTCCAATGGTGATAGACTTGAATGCTAAACTTCTTTATGTTGGCGCGAGTTCAGTTACTCAACTGGATAACTTTATCTCATTTTTCTTTAAAACCACAAATATTGAACCAGCACAATTGAACCCCGGCTTAATGCTGGAAGATATG
>JAHOYW010000229.1 GCA_019038735.1 Victivallales bacterium
AAGCTAATATGCAGCTGCCGAAACTTGGTTTAGTGATTTATACTTTTGGTAACGTGAGCTGTATTGATCGAGCATCGGGAGTTTACGCAATCAAACCAAGTGGGGTTGATTACAAAACAATGAGCTGGCAGGATATGGTGGTGCTTGACCTGCAAGATAATATCATCGATGGCTCAATGTGTCCATCATCCGACGCCAAGACCCATACAGTACTCTACAATGCCTTTGAAAATATCGGTGGCATCGTGCATACCCATTCGACTTATGCGGTTGCCTGGGCACAGGCAAAGCGTTCTGTGCCGATTTACGGAACAACTCACGCCGATCACCTTGCCTGTGATATTCCATGCACTGAAGTTATGCTTGATGAAAAAATTTCTGGAGACTATGAAAAGGAAACAGGATATCAGATAATTAATACCTTCAAGGCACAAGAGCTCGACCCGGATGAAGTAAAGATGGTGCTTGTCGCCAGTCACGGACCGTTTACTTGGGATAAAGATGCAGCGAATGCCGTATATAATTCAAAGGTACTCGAAGAACTTTGCAAAATGGCAATACTTAGCGAAAGTATTGCTCCAGAACTAGAACGCATGAAAAAAACTTTAATTCAAAAACACTATAAACGCAAACATGGGAAAGACGCATATTATGGACAAAATTAATCTTAAACAATTTGAAGTCTGGTTTATTTGTGGCAGTCAACATCTTTACGGCGAAGATACACTTAAGCAGGTTGCAGCTAATGCTCAGGAGATTGTCAAATATTTTAATGACTCCGGCAAAATTGCCGTAAATATTGTTTGGAAACCCACGGTCACAACTCCAGATGAAGTTAGCGCAATGTTGCAGGACGCCAATATGGCAAAACAATGCGTTGGCGTAATTACCTGGATGCACACTTTTAGCCCCGCACGAATGTGGATTAACGGTTTGAAGCGACTGCAAAAACCATTACTGCACCTGCACACACAGGCAAATCGTGATATTCCGTGGTCAAGCATTGATATGGACTTCATGAACCTTAATCAGGCGGCACATGGCGACCGTGAATTCGGTTATATTTGTACTCGTCTCAAGCTGGCGCGTAAAGTCGTAGTCGGCTACTGGCAGGATCTAGCTGTTCAGAAGGAAATTGATGTATGGGGCAGAGTCGCTGCGGCATGGGCGGATTCACAGAATATGAAAATTGCCCGTATTGGTGACAATATGCGTGAAGTAGCGGTTACTGAAGGCAATAAAGTTTCAGCTCAAATAGAGTTTGGATACTCGGTCAATGGCTATGGGGTCGGTGATGTCATAAAATATATTGATAGTGTTTCTGAAGCAGAAATAGATAGTTTAGTTAAAGAATACAAAAATATTTACACAATTATCTCCGATAGTCCAGAAGCCATGAATTCAATTCGTGAAGCGGCAAAACAGGAAATCGGAATGCGTGCTTTTCTGGAAGATGGTAATTTTTCAGCATTCACCACGACTTTTGAAAACCTTTATGGTCTGCATCAACTTCCCGGGCTTGCTTCACAACGCTTAATGGCTGATGGTTATGGATTTGGCGCGGAAGGAGACTGGAAAACCGCGGCATTAACCCGTACTATGAAAGTCATGGCGGCAGGTCTTGACAGCGGTGTCAGTTTCATGGAAGATTATACTTACCACCTTGAGCCGGGACGCGAAAGAGTCCTCGGAGCGCATATGCTGGAAGTTTGCCCATCAATTGCTGATGGAAAAGCAACTTTAGAAGTGCATCCGCTTGGAATCGGCGGCAAAGCTGATCCAGCCCGCTTAGTGTTCAATTCTCCGGCAGGTCCGGCACTGAATGCCAGTATGATTGATTTGGGTGACCATTTCCGTCTGATTGTCAACGAAGTTGAAGCAGTCGCGCCTGATGCAGAATTGCCTAATTTACCGGTTGCCAGGACGGTTTGGATACCCAAACCTGATTTAGCCACTGCTGCCAGACGCTGGATTGAAGCCGGTGGCGCGCATCATTCGGTTTATACTCAAGCTTTAAGTTCAGAATTCTTAGTTGATTTCGCGACAATTGCCGGTATCGAACTCATTGAAATAAAATAGCATTCCAAACTTCATCAAAATTTATTTGAAAGTATATTTATTTTTCTAAAGTCTTCATGATTTCGAGAAAATCACTTTTGTCTGTTGCTTTCATATATGCTTCTTCGATAGAAATTTTTTCGTCTGTATATAAATCCATCAAATTACCATCCATTGAACACATACCAATATTTCTATTAGCTTCAATGATTGTACGGATATTACTGATATTACCCTCGCGAATAACACTAGCCAAGCCATCAGCCCAAAGCAGGATTTCATGACATGCAACACGTCCGCCACCGAGTTTACGGCAAAGAAGTTGCGATACGACTCCCTGCAGGCATTCCGCAAGCATTGTTCGAATCTGCGCCTGTTCCGCCGCGGGGAAGGCATCGATAATACGGTCAATAGTTTTAGGCGCGTTATTGGTATGCAATGTCGCGAAGACGAGCATGCCCATAGTTGCGCACGTCAATCCCAGTCGAATAGTTTCTAGATCACGCATTTCCCCGATGAGTACGATATCGGGGTCAGAACGCATTGCTCCATGCAATGCTTCCGGGAAAGATTTGCTATGAATACCAATTTCACGATGAACAATTATCGCCTCTTTATTTTGATGTACAAATTCAATCGGGTCTTCAACGGTAATAATATGTTTTTGTTTATTACGATTAATATAATCAATCATTGCCGCGAGAGTAGTTGATTTACCAGAACCAGTCGGTCCGGTAACTAATACGAAACCACTTTTATAGTCGCATATTTCCTTCAAAGTGTTTGGAAGGTGCAGATCATCCAAAGTAGCTATCTTTGTTGGAATCTGTCTAAAAACAGCAGCCATGCCAAAGTGATTATAGAGATAATTACTACGAAAACGAGCAATGCCGGGAATTTCATGGGCAAAATCCAAGTCATGTTTCTTCAGAAAATTATCCCAACGGCTTTCTAAACATATTTCACGAAGCAGTTCTTCCATTTCTTTTGCCCTGATCGGAGTGTCGCTAATAGGTACGAGATCGCCGCTGGCACGTATTTTTGCTGGTTGATTTATGCATAAGTGAAGGTCAGAACCGCCTTGATCAAGCATATCGGTTAAATATTTATCAATTACAGCCATTATTCGTCTCCATGCGCTAAATTTTTTGCTCCCTGAATCGCTATCGCACGCTCAAGTTCAGTTTTTACCGCTTTATCACGAACATATGCACGAGCTGTTTCATCGCTGATGTGACCGAGTTTAAACTTTTCCAGGACATTAGCTTCGAAGGTACACATTCCGGCTTTTTGACCAGTTTCCATCACGCCTTTGAGGCGATGAGTCATTTTTTCTACAATAAGATTTGAAACCGCAAGATTACCCACAAGCAATTCATAACTTACAGTCAAGTTATCCTTAACTCCTGTCAACAATTGCTGACAGACTATTCCGCGCAGCGAACCGGCAGTCATTGTTCTGATTTGCTGTTGCTGAGCCGGAGGAAAGACATCAAGCAGACGATTCAAAGTATTCGCCGCATCGCAAGTATGCAGTGTGCCGATAACTAAATGTCCAGTTTCGGAAGCTGTAATCGCATTCTCAATGGTTTCAAGGTTATGCAATTCTCCAATAACAATAATATCCGGGTCTTCACGCAGAGCACCTTTTAAAGCGACACTGTAAGAGTTGGTATGTTTGCCGACTTCACGTTGCGTAACAATACAACTCTTTGATTCGTGGAGAATTTCTATTGGGTCTTCAACAGCGATAATATGATCTTTTCGTTTAGCGTTAAGAATATCCATCATAGCCGCAAGCGTCGTGGTTTTACCACTGCCAAGTGGTCCAGTAACAAGAATAAGACCATTATGATAGTCAAGCATACGTTCGATTGTGGTAACATCATTCGGCAGGAAGCCAAGTTGTTCAAGAGAACGGATTTCATCAGGTACAATATGATAACTGCCTGAGATACCGTCTTTCTGCATCATCAAGCTGACACGGAAGCGAGAATTACTGATTTTTTGCGCGCAATTCAAATCCATATCTTCATCAAATTTTTTGGATTGTTCTTCAGAAAGGAAGATTGTATTCAAGCGCATAGAATCTTGCGCACTAAGGATCGTACTGCTTAATTTATGAATTTTGAGATTATGTCTAATAAATGGAGGGCTGCCTGCGGAAATATGGAAATCACTGGCTCCCATTTCCTGAACAATTGTAAGCATATTGATAACTAAGTCAGCAATTTCCTCATCTGACATATCTGCTATTCTATCAAGCTCCGGTAATTGATCGACCGCTTCCGTCATCGAACCTTTAAAAATGCTTGGAGAAACGCCTTTTTTAGCTTGCTCCATAGCAAATTGCATTGCTGCTTGAAATTGTTCGAGTAATTCCGCGGCGTCTTCTGAACTTAATGTGTCAGTTAAAAGATTGAGAATTTTCTGGGCGTATGCTTCCAGAGAAGTGGTATCAAGATCTTCATATAACGCAACACATTTTTCCATGTCCACGATTTCTATGATCTGGTTATCGACTAAAGCGTAAATGAACCACTGAGTATTTAAATCCATAAAGTTTGGTTCCATTATAATAAAAAAAATAATCTAAGATACCAAATCTATTATGTTTTAGCGTTTTTTCAAGTCCAAAATAGTATATTCATGCTTTTATTAGTTTTATCATCTCATTCAAGCCTGAAAATATATGATTTGGACGATACGCAAACTGTTTTGGAGTATCAATATCACTGACTCCGCTTAAGACTAAAACAGTATCAACTTCGGCTTCGACTCCCGCGACAATGTCAGTATCCATGCGGTCACCGATAATAACTGCCTCAGCACTATGACAGCCTAAAGTCTTAACCGCGCGCCGCATCATAAGAGGGTTGGGTTTGCCGACAAAATAAGCTTTACAGTTTGATGCCAGTTCGATTGGTGCTATCAAAGCACCAGTAGCAGGGATAATCCCCTTTTCTGTTGGACCAGTCAAGTCCGGGTTGGCACCGATAAGTTTCGCGCCGCGCTGCACCAGCAAAGTAGCGTGTTCAATGCGTTCAAAACCGTAAGTACGGGTCTCACCAACAACAACATAATCAGGATTGGTATCGTTCATTGAAATGCCTTTTTCATAGAGAGCGTTAATCAATCCGGCATCACCAATAACATATGCGGTACAGTTTGGATGCTGACGCGCCAGAAAGTCTGCTGTCGCGAGGGCACTAGTATAAAAATGTTCCTTAGAAACACTTATTCCTAGTCTTAAGAGTTTTTCGTGCAGTTCTTGAGGTGAACGTTCGCTGCTGTTGGTTAAAAATAAGTATTCTTTATTATTTTTATTTAACCATTCAACGAATTCCGCAGCTCCCGGCAAAAGTTTATTTCCATGATAAATTACGCCATCCATATCGGAGACGAATCCTTTTTTTTCTATCAAACTTTTAATTTTAGCTGTTTTGTTAGCCATATTACATTCCTTCTTTTGTTTTAGGTTTTGGGATATACAATATTATCCCGTTCTAACGCGAATATAACAATACATAGTAATTTAACAAGGGTCTAAGTAATTAACATGTATTAAATAACTGAAAAATAACAGTCAGCTAACATGAGTTTAATATTTCTCGATGATACGGGTAAAAAAAACGGTCAGGTTTAGCTGACCGAGTAAGAAATGCTTGATCTTATTTCAGGCGTTTGAATTTTGCTAAGCCGTTTGGTCTGACGTCAGGGAAGAATGCTGTTCCATCGGGTTTGACTAAACGACATGTAAGAAAAATAAGCAGATTAACTTTAACCGATTCGGTTCCGATACTCTGGAACATACGTCCAATAAGTGGAATCTCACCGATAAATGGGACGCGTTCATTTATAGTTTTTGTTGTATCCTTGAGTATTCCACCAAGCACAATGGTTTCTCCATCATATATAGTAATTTTTGTGTCAATTGTCCGTGCTGCGATAACGGGTTTACGAATACTTACTGGTTCTGTTTGTGTTGATACAGTATAATTATATTCAGTCCATGTTACAAAAGCTTGAACCGTTGGGTTTACACGCATTGTAATAGTCCGATGATCAATATCAACATCCGGAGTTACACGCAATATGATACCGAGTTCTGTTGGGTCAGCAAACTCTGGTATTGAACTGATATATGAATAGGTGTCATTCCCGCTGGTGCCACCGGAAGTAGTAGTGGTCTCAGCTTCGGTATAGTCATCTGGATAATATACTTCTCTAACCATTCGTATTGATGCTTCCTGACCATTCATTGTTGTAATTCTTGGAGATGAAAGTAAATTCCTGGAATCTACTTGATTCAGAGCGTTAACATCAAACTGCATAGAAAATCCGCCAGTGTTAAGTTGATACTGTCCTATCGTCGGTTGCGGTTCACTCACGGTATTCAAATTCGATGCAGTATTCTTAATATCAAAAGTTCCATTATCAGATGCAGGAGTATTTGAAACAGCCCAGTTAAACCCTAATTCTTTTAGGTCATTTTGTTCAATTTCAATAAATTTGGCTTGAATCTGCACCATTGGATCTTTGGAGCTAAGTTCATTTTGAATGATATTTTCAAGTCTGTTCAAATTATCTAAAGTATTTGTCGCGATAAGCCGGCTTATGCGCGAATCATAAACGATTTTAGCACCATTTGGAAATTTTATACCACGGTCTTTAAAATATTCTTTCAGGCTATCCGCATCATTACCGCCGACTGCCGCCAAAGCACCTTGCTCTACAGGAAATATTTTGGTTTCAAGATCATCAAGCGCGATATTTTTAGCAGCTATAACTACAGCATACTTTTCAATACGAAACTTCAAATCAGCGGCTTTGCACAGAAAATAAATGGCCTGATATAGATTTCTCTTAACCAATACGAGATCCACAACACTTTGTCCTCCACCAGTAGTTTCTCCGTCTTCTTCTTCCTCTTCGTCTTCCTCATCTTCTTCCTCTTCCTCTCCGCCATCAGCGGCTACAGCAACTTCATCACCACCTTCTGCTGCTGTGTTATCCTCTAATGCGCTATCTTTTATTTTAGGAGCTTTTAAGCGCAGGAAAATATTAATTCCAACACCTTCAGGGTCCAGCTGCTTACTTTGTTCACGTAAGTGCCGCACAGCGGTTGCAACCGTTATATCTTCAAAGTCAAGTCTTGGGATAATAATGCTTTTTAATTTTTGTCTAATCTTGCTGACAGTCATATATTTTTTCATAGGTTTAGATACAAGTTGACGTCCATCTTTATTGACTTTAGGCATAATTGGAGTTGCCATTTTCCAGGCTACTTCAGCGATTCTTTCCTTGTCTTGAGTATATAAACGTCTGGTACCCAGTTTGTCAATCTTTCTATTCACGGAACGTAAGCCTTCAATAGCTTTGTAATTATATATATCACTTAAAAGTATTTGCTCATATTTTTCTTTTGCAAGGTTATATCTACCAATTTTTATTAAAGCCTTTGCCTGTTTCAATAATACCTGAATATCATAGATATTTTCTTTTTTAGCTGGTATTAATTTTGCTTCAGAAGTCTGATATCTACGTGCAGCAGCATCTTTAAGAATAGTTAATTGCTTAATTTTCTTATCCATTTTTTTTCTACATGGAGGATATACTTCAGCAGCTTTATTGCACAACTTGATAGCTTCAGCATAATCTTTAGAAAATGATTTCTTTTCGATTTTCGCGACAATATCCATTGACCAATAGTAATAGCACTGATAAACTTGTTCTTCGCAATATTTGATATTTTTTTCAAATGAACTTCGTTTGCCGATACCGACTGTTTTGAATACTTTGACTGCTAAGAGGTATTCGTCAATTGCCTGTTTATATTTACCATGCACAAAAAAATCTTTTGCCGTACGTACATGCACCTTGGCTTTTGCTTCTTTTTGCTGTTCCACTGTACGCACTCTGTTAATACTTTGATTTATCTGATTTTTTATGCGTACAGCTTTATCGTGTACAACTTGATCGGCCATCAAGCTCAAAGAGCAAGTAAGTAAAATAGCTAAAATAAATTTATCATAAATTTTCAACAAGCGCATATGGAATCCTCCAATGTAATGCTAAGTAATAATTATCTGTAAAAATCCGGAATTCCCTGTTTTCTTTCCCGACGTACCGGCACTCCATCATTATTTATCAAGCGTGCTGTAAGAAAGATCAACAAGTTGGTTTGTTCTGTAAATGCTAACTGACTGGTAAAGAAACGTCCAAGTAAAGGAATATTTCCAATAATCGGCCATTTATCATCACGATATACATTGCGGTTATTAACCATGCCTCCAAGCACAATCGTTTCGCCATCATAAACTTTTATATGGGTATCTATATCACGGCGTCCGATTTCAGGCATTTTTATTTGATAATTAGTTTGAATAGAAGGCGTTACTTTACCTGCACTATCTATCTGCCCTTGTTCAACCCGCACAGCGTATTCTGAAAATTTTATGAAACTTACAATCTCTGGTTTTACATGTAAAGTAATAGTATAATTATCAGGATTTACTATCGGTGTGACAGTAAGCCGAATACCAATATCAGTAGCGTCATCAAATTCCGGGATTGGAGCTTGGAGCTGTACTGTATTATTGTTTACTGTGATCTCGGGGTTTTCCCATCCTGACGGATAATAGGTTTCTTCAACCATTCTTATAGTAGCCTGATGCCCGCTGGTAGTGATAAGTTTTGGGCATGAAAGTGTTTCTGTCCGTGTATTTTTTGAAATAGCTTCTATTGAGAGCGAAAGATCAGCGGTTACATCAGAAGGGAATATGCCCTGTCCGAAGTTAGGCAAAATTTTCATATCATTAAGTATTTTAAAAGGTAAAGAAGAAGTCGAAACATTACTTGAACTTGTAGCATCAGGTCCTTCATAATAGCGCAAAGGATGATAAGGATTTGTTACTTGCCAGGTATTTCCGCCTGTTGAGTTATTAAATGAGAAGTCCCATCTAAAACCTAACTCTTCTACATCCACCACAGCAATCTCAACAATTTTTGTTTCAATTAATACCAGTGGAGTGTTAATCAAATCATACTGGCGCAACAACTCTTCCAGTCTGCGCAAATTAATCATAGTATTTCTCACCACCAGTTTACCGGAGCGTCTGCTATAAGCAATTGATGAGTTGCTTCCAAACTTAACTCCGCGATCTTCAAAAAATTTAATCAAAGCCTGTGAGTTTAAACTCATTTTTGCGGGTTTATCTTCTTCTTCAAGAGTTGAGTCGGCATCCATATCCAAATCCTCTTCCTCTTCTTCGTCACCGCCTTCGGAGCCAGTGATACTGGAAATTAAATCAGCACGAACGGGGAAATATTCTGTCTGCATCTCATCAACACTGGTTCCAAGAATTACAGCACCTTCTTCAATTTTATATTTGAGACCAACATTTTGACATAAATACCTTAATACCTCGCTCATCGGGATGTTACTGAAGCTCATTGTGACTTTAAGTAGCTCATTCGCTGTTTTCTTGTCGAAACCAGCATGCACTCCAACACCAACTTTATCAGGGTCACAACGTTTGCTGAGACGATTGAGAAAACGAATAACAGAAAAAATATCCGCATCGTCAAATTCTATATTAGGAAAAATAATTCTTTCAAGTTTGGCATAAGTTGAAGAAGCGACATTACGCTGAACAGTCCTCGTCTTAGTACTTGACAGGTCAATATGCGAAGGTAGGACTGGATCAATCCATTTCCAGGTATTGTAGGCAAGCATACCCTGTATGTCAGATGTTCGGCGTTGCTCAGCATAGCGGTACATATGTTCGTAAGTATCACCTAAGAGCCTGATAGATTTTTTATGGTAAGGATCCAGAAGAAAAACATTTTCAAGAAGACTTCTAACTTTTGCGTATTTTCTATTTTTATAAAAAACTTCAGCTTCCTTGTATAAAGCTTCGACTTCTTTTTGAGTTTCAAGTATTTTTTTATTGAATCCCTTTACTTTAACTTCTTTCCTGAAGTTTAAACCTTTCCGTTCCCGTTTACAGGACTCAATAAAATCACTTACTTCTGCATTTTTATTAACATCAATCAAAGTTGCTTCAGCTGCAAAATTTATCGCATCTTCAAGTTTTTTCTGAAGCCTAGCTCGTCTGGCTTTCGTCATCAAAAACGCAGACCAGCGAGTTTTAAACCTGCGCATTTCCTTGCCCAATGAACGTTTTTTAAAGTCAGCAAGCTCTCCGCTCATTTTATTTAGAGCTCTGCTTGCTTTTTGATAAGAATCACTGGCCTCAGGATATTTACCATTATACGCATTTTCCCTAGCTTCTTTAATCAACTTTTTAATATTAGCAAGTTCAAGTTCACGCTGTTGTTTGGTATTAAGTACTAATTTTTTGATATCTGTTTTGGCGGCAGAAACTTCTGTGTTAAGAGCTACTCCACAGCAGAATAACACCAGTAAAAAGAGATTTTTAATCTTTTTTAAGAATATGCTCATATTTGTACCCGTTGTGTTTTCATATTTATATTAAAAATTCCTAGTTGCTTTTCTTTGTCTATTCACCGGAGGAGCTCCTCCTGGAGGCGCATCTATTGACTCTGAAGCTCTGCCCGGATTTTCCGCTCCTTGATTATCAGCCTTTTCTTCTCGCTTCACTCTAGGCATAAAAGCCTTCGCGCTAAGAATATATTTTTTATTTTTACGTTTTTTATCTTCAATTATAACCTGTTTTTTCTGTCTGTCAACCTTAAATACTTTATATCTTGTTATTCTACGTTTAAGCTTCCTGCCAGTTTTTTTAGAAAAAGCTGGTTTTGTTCTAAGGTACATTGAGATAGTATCACCTGTTCCGACATGATACATTTTCCCAGTTCCCAGATCTTCAATGACAGCTTTGGGCTTAGGCGAATACACAGGTTCATCAACTTGCATAATAATGGTGTATTTGCCATCTCTGGACTTTAAAAAAACCTTTGATTTATCTTTTTTGACAATACTTCCACCGCTACGGACATCCACATGTATTGCATCAATTTTAGTAATCGTGTAAGGCGTTTTATCCAGAGTCATAGGATCGCCAAGATACATAAACAGCGTTTTGCTTTTACCTTTAATCATTTTATTTATTTGGATAACCCAGTCTGCCGGATCTTTTTTTCCGCCATTTGTGTTAACAAGCATGAGCTTAAACGGCAGCAATGTTTCTCTGAATTCAAGCAAATGCAAGCGCATATACATAGGTGGATGTTTTATTGCACTCTTGATATTCGTTTTTTGCTGGAACTCAAATATATTGGAAAAACCATCATTGTCCAGATCATAAAGCGCGTCATCAGGATTCTCAGGATCAAGCCCTAGTTTTGTTTCGATAACATTAGGAATACCATCATCATCCAAATCCGAATCATTTACAATATCAGGTCCCTTAGGTTTTACTTTTGGTCTAGGCAATGCTTTATTGCACAAAGGGCAGTGTCGTGGCTTATCTACAGGTCCAAAGAAATAATAAAGAGGAATAACTTTGCCGCCAAAGGGACAACGGGCACATTCAAAGGGTATTAATAAATCTGTAAATATTTGATCGTTATCGCTACGTGCTTTTGATTTATTCCAAGTACAATTTTTTCTAAAAATATAACTTGTCTGATACTTTTTATGTGAAAAATCATTTGGTTCATAATTAGGCTCAATGACAGGTATTTCTAATGAACTTCTTGTGATTTTAGTAGTAGAATTACTCAGATCAATCAAATATACCAGCAAAAGAACAAAAGCAAGTAGAAAAAATGCCAGTATTATTTTTTCATAATGTTTCTTTAAAAAATCCAAGCTTCAACCTCCAATCATCAATTATTTTGGCGAATTATCAAATACAATATAATCTACTTCGAATTCAGCATTAATTATATTTCTTTTTCCAACGATTACTTTTGCATATCCACGATCTTTTGGTCCCAATATCTTCTTTACTTCTTTCTTGATAATCTTCTTCTTTAAAACAGCTAGAGTATCTTTTGGCTTACGAGCTTTGCCTCTATCTTTAGATGCTTTATCTTCTTTAGCACCGGCATCATAGGCCAATTCTTCTTTAATTTTGTCACTGTCCTCAAGGATTTTTTCAACATTATCAACATTTCTAGTAAGCTTAATATTTCTAAGCGCATAAACACGATTCTCTTTATAGGCTTCATAAAGTTTTTGCACTATACGTCTAATAGTATTCAAGTCGCCATTTACTGTAAAGTTAAAACGATACAGGGTGTAAGCTCCATCTACTTCTCCATCAAGTCCTCTTTTTGAAAAACTTAGAAGTGTAAGAATATCTTTTTTTGGATCAACTTTTGAGTCAGCAATACGCTTTCCAAGATCAGAAACAATTTCCCAAGCTCTGGCAATTCGTTCAATATCTCCATCTAAAGGTTCTTTACTATCGTCAAAAGAAAAGTCAGTTGTCGCGCACAAAACTTTCTTGTCTGCAAAATAGTCTATCATATTAAAACGCATACGCTGCATAAAAGTCTGACAGCGCCCGGGGTCATCTGAAAATCTGCGCCCTTTACCCGTGGCAGCCAGAAAAATTCCATCAACATTAGTGCTGCTTATTTTTTCCAAAGTTGCTTTTTGTGCTTCCTGCATAAAAGTACTCATCGCCCTGTCCCAATTTGACTTATATTTAGGGAAGTCTTCACTGAATTGACGCACTTTATAACGGCGGAAGATTAAATCACGTGTTGCCAGACCTTTTTGAGATTTCCAGAATTCACCAAATTTTGCTTTAAATTCATTAAGATTAATCCCAAGCTTATCCGCGAAACTTTCAAGAGCCCAAGCATATGGATGTCCAAACTTGCTTTGGATTTTCTTGATTTCTTTTTTATACCCTATAGTGTCACTTTCAATACGGGTAATATTTACTGTTACCGGCGTATATTTCAGTTTGACAATCTCATTTATCCTTTTCAGCAGTTCCGTTTTTTTAGAATCATATTTTTTCATGGAACCATGTCCAGAGAGCACCATAATCACCAATGCAATTACAATTACTAAAGACATAATCATGAAGATAAGCATGAAAATATTTTTTTTGATAAACTTTGTATTCATATTAACTTTTTTATTTCCTTTTTATAAATAAACGGTCTGTTATTTTATTATCGGTGTTTTTAGTTTTATTTGTATCTCGAAACTGATGAAATTATTCTCGCCTTTAACAATGTCATAACTGTCAAAAATAATAGAATCCTTATTATTGTCAAAATATTTTGATTTCATAATATTTTTCCTGAAAACTTCATCAAGCAGTAAATCACTTCTAAGTGCTATTGAATGACCAGTGATTTTTAACCATTTCAGTTCGTTACTTGTTATTATTGTGGTACTGCCGGCTTTGGATGACGCATTGCCAAACATGCCGCCGCCATTACCGCTATTTGTTTTAACTTTGTCTTGTTTACCATCCTGAGCACTTAGCGAAGTCAACCACCATTTGTCAGGAAGAATTATTTCAAGATCATTAAGTATATTTATCCATTGAGATCTTTTATCCGTCATTTCTAGAACTTTTTTATATTCTCCTAAAACATTAACAAGAGTAGAACTGGATTCATGTACATTTTTACTTATATTTTCAAGTTTTGCAACTTCCGCGCTCACTGCATCCACACAACTTTTATCGTAATCACGTTTCTTGGAAACCACCCAGTAAAAAACAAGCAGGCATAAAATAATTGAAACTGCACTGGCATAGAAATAAGGCTTCTTTTTTTGTAAAGACACATGCTTTTTAATAGATTCAGGCATCAAGGATATTTCAACCGGAACCGGAGTAATCTCACGCAGTGCCATTCCGGTAAGCTCTGAAAACATTGGAGCTACGTCGAGCAGTTCTTCCCTGTCAATCCCCTCTCCAAGTCCAACTATCTGGAAGGAATTAAGATATTCTACAGGGATACGCAGTTTTTCGTTAAAGAAACGAGGAGTATATGCCATTAATGAGCTACCGCCGCCGAGGAATAAACGAGTTGGTCGATTACCTTTATACTGGGAACGCCAGACGTTTATAGAACGATTTATTTCACCATGAAGTCTGGTCATAACATTACGGGCAATCTTTGAAATAATAGCGGCAACCTCTGATTCCGGTTCTTCATAAGCACCGCCAAGCGCGACAAAGCCGTGACGGCATTTCAATTCTTCAGCGTCAAACAGTGAAATATCGAATTCCTTGCTTATTTGCTGTGTAATTGAAGCTCCGGCAATCGGGATAGTTCTTGTAAATATCCGCCCCTTATCGGCAAAAAGTAAACTTGAACAACGCCCGCCAATATTCAATAACAAGTCACATTGATCATCATCTGATAAATTAGCTTTCGCAGCGTTAAAAAAGGCTACTGGAGCAGTTTCTATAGAAATTATTTCTTTATCTTCATTTTGTATTATTTCAGATAACTCTGTAATAAAATCATCTTTGACCGCAACAAACAAAGCTTCCATCTCGTCAATATCTTCAGGATTTTCAACGCCGTCTTCATCTTCCGGTTCAGATTTATCACTCTCATTTTTATGCAGAATTAATTGATAATCCCAAACAACCTCATCCATCGCATAGGGAACTGTCTGTTTGGCTTCATATTCAATAATCTGTTCAATATGTTGAACATCTCCACCCAAAGGAGGCAGTTTGCTCAAACGAGAAAATGCGGATTGTCCAGAAATAGCGACCCTGACTTTCTTGGCGGTAAATCCTTTTTCTTCGAGAAGTCTTTTATAAGCGTGATAAAATTGTTCCGACAGTTCACAATCACGATATTCTTCGTCATACTCAAGAAACGCAAACTTTTCAAGTACCATCGAGCCTTCCTGCGGGTACAAGAATTCTGCCATCTTTAAGCAATCACTACCAATATCAATTGTTAAAATTTTATTTTCTTTAGGCATAAACAAGTAAGTCTCTATTTTATCTCGGGCTATCAGGTTTAATTACATCGTAAAGTTCATAATTAAAAACTCCCCAAGGAGTTTTATTTCTAGGCATAATAATATCTTCAACAGTTAATATTCCCGAAGAAATAGATCCCTTCAGTTTAGAAAAATAATTTTTAACTTTGCTGTTAGAAGAACTATGTATGCGCATGAGAATCTTACGGCTTGATGTGTAGAAAGTTACCCGGGCAATAATTTTTGATAATTCTATTTTATTTCCTTTACGAGCAAAACGAGCAATTACTTGAGGAGGAATACAGCCTAGTGCCTTATGTTTTTTCCCATCCATAGGAATGGACCAAAAAACAGTTTTCCCTTTGAGAAGAATGGTAACAGCTTTAGATTTATAAATTCCTTGAAGTATGACTTCTGATTCCATAGTAATATCATCAAGCCATAGTGATTTATTACCTATCTTTTTGTTTGCTGCATCATATCTTACACTAAGCATCAACCAACCGGGAGAACCTGCTTTATTTGTAGCACTTTCATTAAAAAGATAAAATAAAGGACTGGGGCGATATTTCAGCTTAACAGATCCGTTCTTAAGCCATCTTGCAGACGATTGACCATTGCTGATAAACGCTGTTAAAGAAAACAACACTAGAAAAATAGCTTTCACTGTGCCCTCCTTTTTTCGTAAATTTATTTTTTATTCTCTACCGGTTTCGATTTTTCTACGGTTTTTAAATTTTTAGTTAATTTCACCTTTGCTGTTGATAAAGGTGTTTTTTTTGTAATCGCTATGCTTTTCACATCTTCAGATTCAACTATACTGCGTCCTCTGCTGCGATGACCAACTATTACTGCTAACAACAAGGTCAAAACAAAAAAGCTTGTAGTTAAAATTACGGTTAATTTAGTTAGATGGCTTCCGGCGTGAGCTCCAAAAACAGACTCGCCGACTCCGCCAAATGAGCCACCAAAACCACCACCTTTAGATTGTTGTATGAGAACCAGACCAATCAGCAGTAGAGCCACTATGATTACTAATGTATATAGAACAACGCTAACAACACCCATCTTATTTTAGTTCCTATATTTAAAACTATTTGCTATATTTTTTTAAATTAAACATACGCACAATAGCATTCTTATTAGGGAAAGTCAAATTTCAAACTAATAAGTATGCTGTTATTTTCGTTTTAATAAATAAACCGATATTAGTTCAAAGCACTAATATCGGGAATTGTATTTTTATTAATTTACTGCGTTTTTGATTAAGGCGGCAAATGACTCTGCTTCCAAAGCAGCACCACCGATGAGCCCGCCGTCAATATTTTTCTGTGCAACAAGTTCACCTGAATTTGCCGCTTTCATGCTCCCGCCATACTGAATAACAACATCTTCAGCAACTTCGCCAAACAGGCTTTTGAGTGTGCAACGAATGTAACGATGAGTTTCTTCCGCCATTTCAGGAGTAGCTGTTTTTCCAGTTCCAATTGCCCAGACTGGCTCATAAGCTATAACAATATTTGCCATTTGTTCGGCTGTAATATCAGTTAAACCATTCTCGAGTTGAGTCAAAAGCACTTGTTCAGTCATTCCACTTTCACGGTCTTCAAGCATTTCACCAACACAAACGATAGGCTTTAAGCCCGCGGTCAAAGCGGCTTTGAGGCGCTGATTAACAGTCGCGTCAGTCTCGCCAAAATACTGGCGGCGTTCGCTGTGACCAAGAATAACATATTCAACGCCGATTTCTTTGAGCATATCAGCAGAAATTTCACCAGTAAAAGCACCAGACTCCGCCCAGTGTACGTTTTGCGCGCCAACTTTAACCTTAGATCCGGCAGCAGCTTCAACAACCGCGTTCAGAGATGTAAATGTCGGACATACAACAACTTCCACCGCGTCAACAGCCGCGACAAGACCTTTAAGTTCGCCAACGAGTTCTTTAGCTTCCGCAATCGTTTTATTCATTTTCCAATTGCCGGCAATAATAATTTTTCTAGCCATAACGATTTCCTTGATTACTTATTTTTTTAGTTTTATTAGGTTTTGAGCTCTTAATATAGACATTATAATGATTTTTGCAAATTTTACGAGAATCTTAATGGGAAATATTTTGATTTCATTTTTAGAAAGCTATTGTATGCAATAAACAAAAGTTTTAAATCATGGATTCATAATGAATACGAAGAAGAAAAAAATAGCTTTCGTGAGCGGTGGAAGCAAAGGGATAGGTCTGGCTATTGTCCACAAAATGCTTGAACAAAATTATCAAGTCATTACTTGCGGACGCAGTCTTGATGACTGGAATAAAGCAAAAACTAAAAATCCTGAACTTGATGAAGTTGATTTTATCAAAACGGATTTATGCGACAAACAAGAGCTGAATAAATTGTTTGCGACGATAAAGAAAAAGTATGGACACCTGAACGCGGCAGTCAATAACGCCGCGGTGCAAATTCTTGCCAAAGGACAATTTACGGATATTTCTGAAGATATTTTACGCCAAAACCTCGACAGCGATTTGTGGATGCCGATAATGTGTATAAAAAAAGAATTAGAATTGATGCTGTCAGAAGGCGGAAGTATTGTTAATGTTACCTCGATCAGCGGCGTGATCCCGACTCCCGATGCCGCCATGTATTCAGCCGCAAAATATGGGCTTGAAGGATTGACAAAAACTTTAGCTCTTGAGCTTATCGACAAAAATATTCGTCTGAATACTGTTGCGCCCGGTCCAATTATGACGCCACGCTGGGAAAAACGGGTCAAAAAACAAGATTGCGAAGAAATCTACGCCGGAGTGGCAGCCCGCTCCCCAATGAAGCGTTTCGGAACTCCAGAAGAAGTCGCTGCTGGCGTCCTCTGGCTTTTGTCAGACGAAGCAAGTTATGTCCTAGGTCACACCCTGATTATTGACGGCGGAATGTCTTTGCGCGGAAATGTCTAAAAAGATAAAAAAACCAGAAAATAAATAGTCAAATAAAAGATTTGCTATTTGGGAAGTTTGCTTTTTACTTTTAAGCTTAGTAAAGCAAGCACTAAAGTAAAAATTGCCACAATATAGCTCGCAAGCTCCTGAAATTTAAAAATTATTCCGGCTATTGCTGGCAAAAATAGTATGGCACAGCAGAGCATTACTATATTAAGTATTTTTTTATTCATAATTATTCCTTGTTTTATATGTCTTAAGATATACGAATTCATAGAAGATTCAAGTTTGAAGTCCTTATATTATGGCGACATATGGCGGAAATCTCTGCATACTAATGAAATATATGTCCGAGCCTGACTTTAAAACATAAAAAAACGTGATATAATAATTTGTCAGTTATTCAGACATATTAAAATCAAACCAAAAAGAACAAAAAATGGAATACGTTTATTACTTAGCGCCACTGATTGGGTTTTGCGCAATGCTCGCCGGAGGATTCTGGGGACTTGGCGGAGGCTGGTTCGTTGTTCCTGTCCTGCTGACCTTAGGAATAAACAACCCTGTAGCGGTGGGAGCAAGCCTGCTGCAAATGCTGCCAAGCACTTTTCTGACTGTTCTGCGCCAGTTCAAAAGCATTGGGTGGGGGAAAAACTCCTGGGGAATAAATATTGCTTTGCCTCTATGCGGCATGGCTTTTGTCGGCGGTTTTTTTGGTCGTCCGCTCGGAGCTTTTTTATATGACATTTCTAATAACAGTCGCAAACCTCATCAATGTATTTATCTTCTTTTGTTAGGCTTTATTCTATATAAAACTTTCACTCATAAAGCTAAGAAAAATTCTTCTGACCAAAATCTAATTCCTGAATCAAGTCCCGCTAAAACTGGAATCATCGGTTTTCTAGTTGGAGTCTTATCATCCCTTCTGGGGATTGGTGGAGGAACTATCACCCGCCCTATAATGAAAAGCTATCTGCATGTACCGGAAGTATTCACCGGTAAAATTGCCCGACTGGCGGTGTTTACCACCGCGCTTGCGGGAACGACTTCATATCTTCTGCAAATTGAATCTTTTAAGTCCGGCGACCCGGGAACTGATTCATTAATTTTAGGTTTATTAATGGCTTCCGGCGGTTTTGTCGGTTTTCCTCTAGGAGCCTGGTTGCACTCAAAAGTTGTTGCGTCAGGACACGACGAGAAAGCGGCTCACAGTTTTTCTTATGTGGTCATACTGGTCATCTTAAGTTTATTTTTTAAAATAATCAATCAAGTTACAATCAGTCAAATAATCATCCTAATTTGTGGTGTCTTTATACTTTCATTCCTCCCATTTTTTACAGTTTGGAGCCAGAAACATCCAGTTTATATATCAAAAAATGCTAAGTAATTTATTTTTTAGTAGTCCCCGGTTCAGCCTGAACCGGGACAGAGAGATTTTTACTCGTGTAATAATTAATGTACTACACAACGACTACTCTTTGTGTTTGTACAAACAAGCGGTCGTTAATGCTTGTAAACATTTACGACCGAGAGAGTTCTTATTGAAAATCTGTGTTGTCCGCTATAACGGACAACGCTCTTGGCATTTACCTTTTAAACATGTTTCTCATTTGCTTATTCATATTTTTTTTCATGGAATCCACGTTTTTATTTGAGTCCCCCACCCATGTGCCATCAACTTTTTTCAAATGTATTGTCAGATCCATTCCTGCC
>JAHOYW010000126.1 GCA_019038735.1 Victivallales bacterium
CTCCTAGAGCGTTTTGCCGAACAGGATGCCGATGGTTTATTAGACCAAATCGCTGATGAGACTATTGGCAGTGACGCTAATGAAATAAGGGCGTTCATGGAAAAAGTCAAGCATCCGGCTCTTGAGATGCAGGATATGGCGGAACTCGCCGAATCCGCGGAAGTGGAGGGAAAAATTGAAGTTGAAGAAGAAATAATAGATACAGTCAAAGAAGAAGCTCCTGCGGCTCCTGCCGGAGTATTGAGCGCTGAAATGATTGAAGAAATCAAAGAACAGGTCAAAACTGAAATAAGTTCTTCTTTGAAGACTGCGGTAACTCAAGAAGTGGTGCGTGATATTATCGCCACTCTCAGTAGTAAATTCCTCGGAGAGGAAATCGCTGTTGCTGAAACTCCGCTCGAACTCGAAAAAGTCGTGGAGCAATTCCCGACCGCGGCGGAACGCCTTGCCGAAGTAAATGCGTTCAAACTGCCGAAAGAAAGCTGTGATGTTCCGATTTGTACCGTAAAAATCGGCGCGACAAAAGCTGATGGCGGTACTCGCGGCGTAAGTTATGAAATCGGCGGCGCGACATCTATGCCATTCCATTTATGGGAAGGCGAAATGCCTAACCGTCCGCTGGTAGCTCTGGAAGTATTTGACCTAGTTAGTGCCAAGTATCCTGAAGCCCTGCGCAAAATATATGGCAACCTGCTGGAAAATCCGGCAGAAATGGCAAAAGTATGCGTTGATAAATACGGTGCGGATCTGATTAGTGTAAGACTCGAAGGTACTCACCCTGAAAAAGGTAACCGCAGTGCGGAACAGGCTGTTGAACTGGTTAAATCAGTTCTTGCGGCGGTTGATGTTCCCTTAATCGTTACCGGACACAGTAATTTTGAGAAAAATAATGAAGTGATGAAAGCTGTAGCGCAGGCATGTGCTGGTGAAAACTTGATTCTCAACTGGGTTGAGCAGGATAACTACCGCACTATCGCCGGAGCCGCAATGGCTTATGGTCACACTATTGTCGGACAGAGTCCAATTGATGTAAACATTGGTAAACAGTTGAACATCCTGATGGGCAACATGGATATCAAGAGTGAACAGATTATCATGGATCCGATGACCGGAGCTACCGGATACGGTATTGAATATACATATTCAGTAATGGAACGTATCCGGCAAACAGCTTTGGGCGGCGACAAGATGCTGGCTCAACCAATGATCGTATCTCCCGGTCAGGAATGTGCCAAAATCAAGGAAACTAAAGCGCTTGAAGCTGATTTCCCTGAATGGGGCGATCTAGATAAACGTTATGCCGTATGGGAATTGACAACAGCTGTCAATTTACTTTATTCCGGTGCCGACATTCTGATTATGTACCACCCGGAAGTGGCGGTTCAAGTCAAGAAGACCATCTTTGAATTGATGGACGGAACAGTTACTAAATAATAAAAGTAGTCAGTAATCAGGGTGCAGTAATCAGTAAAAGAAAAAACTGATAACTGATAACTGATAACTGATAACTGATAACTTAAAAGAGGATTGAATAATGGCTAAAAAATTAACAGGTCTTCAGATTCAGAAGCTGTTGCCCAAAACCAATTGTAAAGAGTGTGGTTCTAATACCTGCCTTGCTTTCGCGATGAAACTCGCCGGCGGCAAAGCAGAACTCGCGGACTGCCCATACGCTTCCGATGAAGCAAAGGCAGTGCTCGGAGCAGCCAGTGAACCACCGGTAAAAGGCGTCGCTTTCGGTGCTGAAAAAAATATTAAAACCGGCGAAGAAACTTGTTTCTATCGTCATGAAAAAACATTCGTCAACCAGACTCTGTTCGCAATCAATATCAATGATACTGATTCAGCCGAGGATATCGATAAGACTTTAGCGGAGGTGGCAGAATACGAACTCGACCGCGTCGGTGAACTGCTCTCAATCGAAATGATTGCTATAAGTCAGAAAGGCAGTGATGCCGAAGCTTTTGCCGCGCTTGCGGAAAAAGCCTGGACTAAAGCAAAACGTCCGCTGATTCTCTACAGCAAAGACGCGAAAGCCCTTGCGGCGGCAGCGAGTGTGGTAAAAGGTTCAAACTCTCTTATCGGTCCAGCAACACCGGAAAACGCTGATGACTTAATTGAAATAGCAAAAACTAATGAGCATGCCTTGATAGTTACTGCTCCGAATTTGAATGAGCTGGTTCTATTGACCGCGAAAATCAAAGACGGCGGTTTTAATAATCTGGTCATCCAGTTTCAGACAAACTCTCTGGCTGAACATTTTCAGGTGAATTCAATTGCCCGTAAAGCGGCATTGAAGGATTCTTACAAAGCACTTGGCTATGCCAGTTTGAATTTTATCACGGATACTGATTTGCTGAGTTCTTCAGTTACAGCAATCAATGATATAACTAAATTTGGCGGAATCTGCGTACTTCCAGAGTTTGACAAGGCACAACTTGTCGGATTGATGGCACTGCGTCAAAATATTTATACCGACCCGCAGAAACCAATTCAAGTTGAACCTAAAGTCTATGCTATCGGTGAGCCGGACAAGGATTCTCCTGTGTGGGTTACTACCAATTTCTCGCTTACCTACTTTATTGTGGCAGGTGAGATTGAAAATAGCGGTCTGAACGCCTGGCTGATAATCCCCGAATGCGAAGGCATGAGTGTACTTACCGCATGGGCGGCAGGTAAATTCAGCGGTGCTACTATTGGTAAATTCTGCAAAGAAATCGGAATTGAAGATAAAGTAAACACTCGCGAAATAGTCATTCCCGGCTATGTCGCGCAAATCAGCGGTGAACTTGAAGAAAATATGCCCGGATGGAAAGTCATCGTAGGCACACAGGAAGCCGGAGATATTGAAAGTTTTGTCAAAGCAAAATTTGACAAGTATTTGACTTAATAGCGGGGACGTTTACATGCCAGTTATAAGCTTTCAGCCATCAGGAAAAAACATTGAGGCAAAAGCGGGGTCAAACCTGCTCGAAGTCGCCAGAGAAGCCGGAGTTGAGATTATTGCTCCATGCGGCGGCAAAGGTACTTGCGGCAAATGTATTGTCAGGATAAGTTCGGGGAATGTTGAATCCAACAGCCTCGGCATTCTGACTGCTGATGAATTAGCTGGAGGCTATGTACTGGCATGCAAAACCCAAATAAATGATACTCCTGTTACAGTAGAAGTACCCGAACAAATAGCTAGAAAAGGTGGAAAATTCACCTCAAGCGAGGAGGATTGCGGACTTATCAGGGAAGAACTCTTCCCGCATAACTGGCAATTCGACCCGCTTGCTTTGAAATGGTGTGTCTCTGTAGCGGAAGCAAAGTTGGAAGACGGACTTTCAGACCTTGACCGTCTCTCTCAGGCTATTCAAAAAGACTGGGGGAAAAATGAAGTCGTATATTCTTTTGAAGTAATCAGAAAAGTCGCCGACACTATCCGCGAGGATAATGGCAACGTAACGATTACAATGATCCGTGAGCCGGGACGCTCACATATAATCGGCATTGAAGCGGGAAACAAAACCGAACAGCATTACGGAGTCGCGATTGATATAGGCACTACTACTGTATCCGTGCAGCTTATTTACCTGCCGGACGGCAAAGTCGTGGGTACTCAAACAGATTACAATGACCAAATCACCTGCGGACTGGATGTTATCAGCCGCATCAATTATGCCGCCAAAGCAGGCAATCTTGAAGAATTGAGAAAACGGATTCTGGATACACTAAACAAGTTGCTGGCAAAACTTGAGACCATGCACCATATCGAGTCGCATGATATTTATAACGCGGTTATTTCAGGCAATACCACTATGATTCATCTTTTACTGGGTCTAACTCCTGAATATATCCGTCTGGAACCATATACTCCAACTATTCTCCAAGCTCCATATCTAACCGCCAGCGAAGTCGGGATAGATATAAATCCGCAGTCATGGGTCTATTTGTCGCCAAGTGTGGGAAGTTATGTCGGCGGCGATATCAGCGCCGGAATTCTCTGTACCGATCTGGCAACAGACAGTGAAGACTTGAGTCTATTTATTGACATCGGCACCAATGGCGAAATCGTTATCGGTAATTGCGACTTCATGATGACCTGCGCGTGTTCCGCCGGTCCGGCTTTTGAAGGCGGCGGCATAAAATGCGGCATGCGCGCCGCACTGGGAGCAATTGAAAAAGTCGAAATAGACCCGAAGACCGCCGATGCGAAATACCAGACAATCGGCGATGTAAAACCCAAAGGTATCTGTGGTTCCGGCATGATTTCCTTGCTGGCAAAGCTCCTGCTCACCGGCTGGATCGACCCTGCCGGCAAGCTTGACCGCTCCAGGCCATCTAAATTTATAAAAATTGAAAAGCGTTCCGCAAGTTACATCATAGTTCCCGCCGAAGAGAGTGACAACGGCAAGGAAATTGTCATAAATGAAGTTGATTTTGAAAATATTATCCGCACCAAAGCGGCAATATATTCCGCTTGTTCATTGATTCTCAATCAAGTTGAAATGTCCTTTGATGATATTTCAAATATCTATATAGCCGGGGGATTCGGACGTTTTCTGGATCTGGAAATGTCGATTACTATCGGTTTACTCCCCGACCTTGACAGAAGTAACTTTAAATATATCGGCAATTCATCGCTGATGGGCACATATATGGTGCTTATGTCACAGGAATTTAGAGAAAAACAACTTGATATAGCCAAGCGCATGACCTATATTGATTTGAGCAGTGATCCTAAATACATGGATCAGTATATGAGTGCGCTATTCCTACCGCATACAGATAAATCACTGTTTCCATCAGTAAAAATTTAAGGAAACTATTATGTTATCAAATAAACAACAAGCTGTTGAAAAAGCCGTAAATATAGCTATTAATAAACTCAAAAATATTAATATAAAAGAACGCTGTAAACTGCATGGGCTTGAAATATCAACTGATAATAAAATTGACATGCGCCTCTTTGGGAAAAATATAAGTTTGGATATAAATGATTTCTCCACTGACGCCAAAGCTTCCGATATTCTTTTAGTTCTACATTATCTTCTCTGTGATATTCCAGTCAAAAAAACTGGTGAGCTTATCTCATTTAGGGAATTTACCGGCGGACAATTTTATTACGAACCTTTTTTATCTAAAACCGTAAAACCGCTTATCAATAAATATGCTAATGATATTGAAAGTATTAAAAAATGCATGGGAAAATTTGATTACGAGGAAGTTAAACTCGGAGATTTTGGAGCAAAAATCCAGTCTTTCGGACCTTTTGAAATAACTTTAATATATCACCTCGGCGATGACGAATTTCCGGTTGACGCGGAAGTCTTATTCGATTCATCATTCAAGCGTATCTTTGTAGCCGAAGATGCCTCAGTTATAGCCAGCAGAATCTGCATAGGACTACTCTTTTAAAGAAAAAATAAGCGATAAGGTATATTTATGAATCTTTTTGTTATAGCCGGTTTTTTAGGATCAGGAAAAACAACTTTGCTGCTTTCAATTGCAAAAGCGGTTTCCGCCGCAGGAAAGAAAATGGTCGTCATCGAAAATGAAATCGGCGACATCAGTGTTGACGATGTAATGCTTGAAGGTGAAGGACTCGAAGTCAGAGAGATTGCTTCCGGGTGCATTTGTTGTTCTCTGCGCAGTGATTTGATAAATACATTACTCGAAATAGAACGCGACTATAATCCTGATATTGTAATCCTTGAGCCATCCGGCGTGGCATCTCCTAAACAAGTTATGAGTGCCCTAGTCGGCTACGGCGGTAAAATTGAACATAAACATGTAGCGGTAATTGTTGACGCTAAACGTTATCAAAAAATAATGCATGCCGATATTCCAATTGTAAAAGACGGTATTAACAGCGCGGACATCCTGGTGATAAACAAGTGTGATCTGGTCAATAATGATGAACTTGAAATGATTGAGCAGGGCTTAAAGAAAATCAGACCAGAGATAAAGACTCTGCAGGTTTCCACGCATGCTAATATAAATGTCGATAAACTAATAAATACATTTCTGGCGGTGCCGGACAATGGAAAAAGTAAAGACAAAGTATATTTTGATTTAAACAAAGGCAAAGGTACTGCCCCGATAGCCTATGCGCATGGCTTTGATATTCCAGTCAATGACGATTTCAACGGGAAAGTATTTGCCGAGGAAATATCTGCTGTACTAAAAGAAATAAGCCTTGAACTTGAGCAGACGGGATGTAAACTTATTGGTCATATAAAAGCAATCGCTAAATGTTCCAGCGGCGGTTATATGATGTTCAGCGTAACTTCTGCCGGACAATGCCCGGATATAAAAGGACGCCTACCCCGCAAACCTGAAAACCTGAAAATTGCTCTAAATGTAATTGTTTATGGAATAAATAAAAATATAGTAGAACAGATTGTAATAAAATGTCTTAATAATGGAGGAATAAACAATGGTTAGATGTCCCGGACAAGACACCAGATATTGGACTCCTGAAGATATTTTTGATGTAAAATGTCCTTTCTGCAATAAAGAACTGGAATTTTTCAAAGACGAACCGTTCAGGATTTGTCCTGAATGTGAAGCTGAAGTGCGTAATCCTAAAATTGACCTCGGCTGTGCTAAATGGTGTAAATACGCTAAAGAATGTTTAGGGAAGCTCGCTCCGCAGGACGATGGAGAAGTCACTATGTGCGATCGGCTTATCGCTGAAATGCGGGATATATTCGGCGATGATCGCAAGCGTATAAGTCATTCGTTAAAAGTTTTAAGTTTTGCCGAAGAAATTCTCAAACACGAAACAGGCGACCCGCTAACTGTCAGAGCGGCGGCGATTCTCCATGATATAGGTATTCATGAAGCTGAACACAAGTACAATTCATCCGCCGGGAATTATCAGGAGATCGAAGGTCCGCCGATTGCTGAAAAAATAATGAAAAAGCTTAAAATACATGACGAAATCATTGAGCATGTATGCCGAATCATCGCTTCGCATCATAGTGCCAAAAACATTGACACTATAGAATTCCGTATAATATGGGACGCGGACTGGATTGTCAACATCCCCGATGAATATCCTGACTTAGAGAAAAAAAGCATTGCAGAATTAATCGAACGCAGATTTAAAACCGAATACGGCAAAAAAATGGCATTAAGGAAATATACCTAGCATTTCTCCATCCCCTATATGCCGGAGCGAGGCTACGCCCCGCACAACTTTGGATATTATTCTATAATTAATTTCTGGGTTTTGCTAGTCTTTTTTGTATATGTTTCGCTTTTCACTCCGTCCGGGTTGGATGTTTTGCAAGCACTGAGAAATACGCTAATTCCTACTGCTAACAAACCCATAAATACAAACTTTTTCATTTTGTCTCTCCTTTTTTTTCATTAAAACTATTTTTATCAGGGCAAAAAACATCCGCATTCCCTGCCACTGGCATCCATGAAATTATAACTGGCTTAAGCCATGAATTCTTTTTGAGCTCGATAGTCAATTTATCTCCAGATTTGTAAAATAAACTTCCTGAACTCTCGAATCTTGAATCTATCGAACGAAGTGTCGTCTCGCCTGTTTTGAAAGTGATGAAACATTTATCCGGCAATGAATAATAAAGCGCGCCCATTCCAGCAAAGGATGAATCCGTCGCGAGTTCATGCTTTAAGGCTTTCCATTCTGTTTGTAAATCTTCAGGAGCTGAATTTTTATAAAAAGTTTTTCTATTGCTGACTACTTTTGGAACAGCTGTTACTTTCGTTTCAACGGTCTTGATAACTGGCGGAGTATTAATGCGCGGAGCTATTACATTATTTTGTATTTCTGATTCAGGACCAGACAAGAGCTGATATATAATCCCGACAGAAATTCCGGAAACAACAATCACCGCCGCGACTCTTCCAGCAGTATTGCCTTTATTTTCTACTGAAAAAGCTTTCATTACTTTCGCAAATTCAAATGCGGACGGACGCTCAGCTGGATTAATACTCAAACCCCGTTTTATAATTTGCTCGACTTTAGCTGGAATTTTTTCTTTGAATGGAGTTTCCATAGTTTTCGGAGTTTCACTGCTTATCACCTCGGATAATTCCTTGAGCGACAAAAAGTCAAGTTCATAAGGCAGGAACACACATATCATTTCGTATGTCATCACCGAGAGCGAATAAATATCGGCGGCAGTAGTAATTGAGTTTACCTTTTTATCATTAAGAGCTTCCGGCGGCATATATGCCGGTGAACCGGAAATCTGAAAATCGTTTATGAGGGTCATTTCATCTTCAAGCAAGGTCACCAGCCCCAAATCAAGCAATTTCACATGACCGTATTCATCAATCATAACATTACGGGGCTTTATATCCCGGTGAAGCATGCCTTTTTTGTGCAGTTCGCCGATAATCCCGGCAATATCACCAATCAAAGAAAATTTATTCTGCAAAGTCAGATGATTATCCCAGCAATATTTTTCAAGACAGGTTCCGTTCACCAGTTCCATGGTGTAGTAAAGTCCATGAGGCGAATCCCCGCAGTCAAAAACCCGAACAATGCCGGGGATATTCAAGCCGGCTTGAAGCTTGATTTCCTTGAAAAACTGCTCACGCATCGCCTCGTCAGCATTGAAACGCTGTGACAACAATTTCAAAGCCACATAGCGTTCGAGTGCCGGATCAAAAGCTTTAAATACTTTTGCGCAACCCCCCTCGCCTATCAGCGAAAGCTCTGTATATTTGCCGGTTTCCAACGGCAGTTCAGTTTTATTCGATTCCATAAAAAAAACATCCTTATATATACTCTGTACGCATAAAAACAACAAATCTCACGCGACATTTAAGTATTACGCTGCTTTATTCTTTATCTGAATATCCCTCTTAATTAATAAAACCTAAAGAAATCGGCAGGATAAATCCCTTACAAAATAGAGCGTATGCACTAATATATACTAAATATCACAATATTCCAGCCAATATTAATGCTTCGTATGTATTCGTCGATGCAAAAAAATAGTGCCGGTGTATTTTCTACACTGACACTTTTTTGACCGCTCGAACACTCGCATCTTTTAAAAATAACGCAAGCTTATTTTTAAAAGCCTCGTTTCCCGAGTAAAATATTGGTCTAATGCGCCCTCCGTCGCAAAGCTTGGAGGGCTTAAGTTTCGCCCATGGGAGATGGGCGACCAGCGCTTTCGCCCGCTGGATCAACGACCGCGGTCAAGCGGTTTTTTTATTTTTTAGACGCCGGAAAATGCTGAGAAAGCTCCATCTACCGGGATAACTGTACCGTTGACAAAACCCGCTGCTTTATTATCAACTAACCATAATAAAGTACCGAACAAGTCTTCAACTTCACCAAATTTACCCATTGGAGTTTGTGAAATAATTGTTTCGCCACGCGCGGTTAATGAACCGTCTTCATTAGTCAGGAGAGCACGGTTTTGATCGGTCAGGAAAAATCCAGGCGCAATCGCGTTGACACGGATATTTACTTTTGACATGTGCACCGCCAACCATGCGGTAAAGTTGCTGATCGCAGCTTTTGCTCCACTGTAAGCAGGGATTTTTGTCAGAGGCGTGAAAGCATTCATTGAAGAAATATTGAGAACTACACCACCATCTTTTTTAGCCATATCACGGCAGAAAATTTGAGTAGGTAATAATGTACCTAAAAAGTTGAGGTTGAAAACAAATCCGACACCAGCAGGGTCAAGATCAAAGAAAGTAGTTAAACCTTCGACTTTTTCCTGTAAATCCTCTTTAAAAAGATATTCTTTTGAAGTTGTGCCTTTAGGATGATTGCCGCCTGCCCCATTAATCAAAATATCACATGCTCCATAAGCTTCTTTGACAATTTTTTCAGCTTCACGCAAGCTGTCGTATTCCAATACATTCGCGGCTACGCCCATTGCTTCGCCACCAGCAGCAACAATTTCCGCAGCGACTTTGTCCGCATTTTCTTTACGCAGGTCGAGAATCGCGACTTTCGCGCCACACTCAGCTAATGCCTTAGCCATACCGCCACATAAAACACCGCCACCACCAGTTACTACCGCGACCTTATCATTTAAATCTACTTTAAACGGAACGCTCATGAAATACTCCTTTATTTTAAGCTTGAACTGCTCTACTTTGTTTAATTAATTAACAAAGTCTTAATTGACACTCTCAAGTCAATTTTGTCAAACTCTTTATACTGAATCATCAAGAAAAAAGTAAGAAAAAGGGTAGCTATTTTTTTGTTTTTTTCTTTTGTCCGAGGATTTCTTCAATAAAGTAACGAGGTCTAGCGCGGACATCAGTATAAATACGTCCGATATATTCCCCGACAATACCTAAGGCAGTAACTTGGAATCCGCATATAAAAAAGAGAACTGCAAAGAGTGTAAATACACCTTGCATCGCCCATACTTCATCCATGATAAAATAACGCATTATTAAGATATAAAGACCAAGCAGAATACCCAAACCTGAGATCAATCCGCCAATTATACTTAAAACTCGTAATGGGAAAGTAGTCATACAAGTCAAAAGATTGAATTGCAAATTGATAAGTTTCCATAAAGAATATTTGGAATCACCAATCGCGCGTTCATTATGTTTGACTGGTATCTCACAAGTATAACGGGCAAAACTATTTCCCAAAACAGGAATAAATGTACTATTTTCACGGCACTCAAGCATAGCCTTGATGATATTAATGCGGTAAGCACGCAGCATACAGCCGTAATCTTTCATATTGACGCCAGTAGCTTTTTGGGTTGCCTTGTTAACTATTTTTGATGCGTAACGACGGAAAAAAGTATCCTGACGTTTTTGACGAATAGTGCCGACAACATCATAACCTTCTTCAGCTTTAGCAACCAAGCGCGGAATTTCTTCCGGCGGATTCTGCAAATCAGCATCAATAGTTATTATTAAATCTCCACGAACAATTGAAAAACCTGCCATAATCGCATTATGTTGACCATAATTACGATTCAGGATACAGGAAACAACTATATCCTCGTGTTGCCTGGAAGCTGCCTGAAGTATTTCAAGAGTTCCGTCTTCACTGCCATCATCAATTAAAATTATCTCAAATTTCTTTTTACTTTCTTCACAGGCTTTAATCGTACGGTCTATCAGCTCTTGCAGGCAACCTTCCTCATTATAAACCGGAACCACGACAGATAAGTATTTCACTTTGTACTTTTGTATATTTTTTGTAGTCATTGAAGTCCTCTATTTTTATTATTAATCAACCATATGTAAATTTTACGCGATTTTTTCTTATTCTCAAAAGGTGTAAACTCCTCCTTGTAATCAGGATTATCAACAACTTTTCGTGGAATAACTTTTGCTAATTCGCTCAAGTAACCTTCTTTATTATACGACACGATTGCAAATTTACCAGTTGTACCATCTATTATTTCTCTCATATCCTCGATATTATTAACAACATGTACTGGACTATTCAGTCCCATATAAAAAATTAATTTAACAGGAATCTTGGGGTAAACAATTATATTTTCCGGTTTAATATTGATAAGTTCACTTTTCATTTTCAGAGCAAATGGTTTCTCGCTGCGGAATTTATTAATTGACGGCAGTTGAAAACTAAATAAACCGCACATAAGGACAGTACCGCCGAGAATAATTCCACCAATGGATTTAGGCATACCTGTAAATTGCTTGATCTGCTGACGGTCACCACGCTCGTCAATAAACATAATCATTAAAGTAATAAGTCCAAGTATCGGAGTACTCAAAAGTAGCATCCAGGGCAAGTCAATATCAAATATCTGCTTCCAGAGAGAAGCAAATACAATACTGATGGCTTCTATTATCGCTATACTGATAATTATCCAACGTACTATTTCAATGATTATCTTTTCCCACTTAAGATGTGATGCAGAACATAAAAAGCGTGCAATCATCAATGAACAGAAAGGCATTATCGGCAGGATGTAGTACCATCTTCGTGAACTTGATGACGAAAACAGCGCAAATATCACCAAAGTTGCCCATGCCAGCCAGCGGTCATTTTTATTCAAGTTTTTCCAGCGTATAAGCACCACTATAATCGCCGGAATAAAGAATACTATCCATGGTGCCATGATACGCGGCAGATGGTAAAAATAACTGAACCAGTATTCATGATTATGGTCAAGCGGATTAAACACGCGCAAAATATTTTCCTGCCAGACAAGTTCAAGCCCACTTAAATTGCTTGACGGATTGAAGTAATGTGCCGGCATATCAATTTTAGAGGCAAGGTAAAAAGGCAGAAAATATATAGCCGCACCTGTAAAAGCTGCTAAAAAATTAGAAAACTTAAGATGTTTTCTCCAGCGCCCTTCCATTAAGACATAAGGTACGACGATTGCTATCGGCACGACCAAAGCAGGAAGACCTTTAGTCATAGCACCCAAGAAACAAATCAGATAAAATAACATATAGGAAAAAAAACCGGCCTTCTTCTCCCGAGCTAGAAACCATGCCACCGCAATAACAATAGCGGCAAGATTTTCCATATCAGCAGCAGCGGTACGTCCCCAAAATAAAAAACCCATTGAAGACAATAAAATCCAAGCAGCAGTAAGTCCAACTTTACGCTCAAATAACTTGCGTCCAATATAAACCGTAGCGTAAATCCCGGCAAGAGCACTCAATGCACTTGGAACTCTGACAATAAACTCGTCCAAATAGTCAAAAAAATAGGCGACAATGACAATCAACCAATACGACAACAAGGGTTTGTCAAAGTAAACCTGACCGTTTATAGCAGGATGAATGTAGTTTTTATTGAGGATCATCTCACGCGCGATTTCCGCCCAGCGGTCTTCAGACCCCCACAAAGCATAATGTCCCAAGCCCAAAAACAAAGCCAAAACAGCCGTAATTCCCAGAGTCCAATAACCCCAGTTCGGCCTTTGAGTATTTTCTGATAATTTTTCAGGCATTGTTCAACACAAATTTGATTGCGGTTACTACGTCTCTGACATCATCAGCAGTCATCGCCGGAAAAAGCGGCAGAGAGCAGATGCGGTCACTGTTCCATTCTGTATTCGGCAGATCGCCGGGTTTGAATCCCATATTTTCACGATAATATTTCTGTAGATGAATCGTCCGAAAATGCAAACCGGTACCAATATTCTGTTCTTTAAGTGCTGCCATAAAATCATTACGGTTAATTTTCTCCGAACTAACTCGGACAATGAACAAATGCCAGGCGTGTTTAAAATCATATCCGACAGGGTCGTGCAACGGCTCAATCCCTTCAATATCCGCGAGTAACTCCCGGTAAAGCAGGGCTAATTCTGTACGTTTAGCGTTGATTTCATCAATACGTTCAAGTTGTGATAGCCCTAGAGCCGCGCAAATATCGGTCAAATTGCATTTGTAGCCGGGCTCAAAAACTTCCGCCTGTGGCGAGCGTCCTTTATTTTGACGGTCAAAAGCATCGACACCAAGACCGTGAAATTTATACATTTTGATTTTCTTAAGCAGTTCATCATCATCTGTAGTGAGCATCCCCCCCTCGCCACAAGTAATATTCTTGATAGCGTGAAATGAATAAAGCGCGGTATTAGTTCCACCGATATGACGACCTTTATAGAGAGTTCCCAAAGAATGCGCGGCATCCTCAACAACCGGAATATTATGTTTGTCAGCAATCGCCTGAATAGCATCAATATCAACCGGAGCACCGGCATAATGAACAGGTATAATTAATTTTGTACGCTCGCTGATGCAAGCTTCAACAGATTCGGGAGTAATCAACATAGTATCGCGGTCGATCTCAGCAAAGACCGGTGTCGCTCCGACCAGAACAATCATGTTCGCGGTCGAGACCCAGGTTAAAGCAGGCGTTATAACTTCATCACCCGGACCAATCCCCATGGATTCAAGAAGGATATGCATACCGGCAGTAGCGGATGATAAAGCGACCGCGTTTTTGCTATTGGTATATTCACAAATTTTTTCTTCAAAAGCAGCATTCTTGGGACCATTGGTCAGCCAGCCTGATTTCAAAACGCTGACTACTTCAGCTATATCATTATCAGTAACTTCAGGGCGGGTAAACGGCAAGAAATCTTTTCTCATTATATTCTACCTTCTATAAAAGTATTGTATCTGCTTTAAAATATTATCTTTTTCAAAAAAAGCAAGAAGCTCACACTAAAAAAAATGCGGAACCGTTTATGGTTCCGCCATTTTTCAAAAGCAAGAATTAGTCTTCAGATTTAGTTTTAGGTAAACCCAAAACTTTATCTTCTTCAATTCTACCTTCAGCTCTGAGAGCGTCAATACGCTCATAGCGTTTCATTACATTACGTTTCTTACGGATTTTTCCGCCAACGCGTAAACTTGGATGCTGTGACATTTTATTACCTCATATATTAAATGTATTTAGAATCATATAAAACAAGCTCATACAATGCTACTTTTTTTAAATATTTCAAGTAAATAATTAAAAAAAACAAGAAAAAATAAAATTGGATTGCTACACAAAAAAACGCTGTCGATATTTTATCGACAGCATTTTCATTATATCTAATTAATAGTCGCGTTTGTAAGAACCGCGATCGCCGCCACGCTTGCCGTCACGACCACCACGACGTGGTTCACGCGGGCGCGCTTCGTTTACAACAATATCACGACCGTCAACTTCTGTTCCGTTAATAGCTTCAATAGCTGCTTTCGCTGCTGTTTCATCACTCATCTCAACAAAGCCAAAGCCCTTAGAACGTCCTGCTATACGATCCATAATAACTCTGGCAGCGTCAACAGTTCCATGAACCGAAAACAAATCGTTCAAATCATCATCTCTCATCGAATACGCTAAATTTCCAACATACAAATTCATAACTATCCTCCCTTAAGGATTATTTGTTATTATAAAATTAATTGACTACACTACATATGTGCTGGATGTGGTGTTTCCGCTATTTTCTGTCCAAGCTGTATGGAAAAATTCGCCGCGAGCTTTATCCACGCGTTCATAAGTATGAGCACCAAAGTAGTCACGTTGCGCCTGTAGCAAGTTTGCCGGCAGAACTTCTGAACGATATGAATCGTAATAGCAAAGAGCACTTGAGAATGCTGGAACAGGAATGCCGTTAAGTGCGGCAGTAGCAACAACTTTACGCCATGCGTCCTGACATTCGTCAATGATGTTTTTGAAGAAATCATCGAGAAGCAGATTAGCAAGATCAGGTTTTTTATCAAAAGCAGTTTTTATATCGCCGAGGAAACGAGCACGAATAATACATCCGCCACGCCACATCAAAGCGATTTCACCATAGTTAAGATCCCAGCCGTATTCAGCGGCAGCCAGTTTCATCAATTGATAACCCTGCGCGTATGAACAAATTTTGGAAGCATAGAGAGCTTTACGGATATCTTCAACAAAGGCAGCTTCATTGCAATCAAAATCCGCAACCGGACCGCTCAAGACTTTGCTCGCGGCAACACGTTCGTCTTTGACCGCTGACAGACAGCGGGCGAAAACCGCTTCCGCGATAGTCGGAGCAGGAGCACCAAGATCTAAAGCACTTTGGCTAGTCCATTTACCAGTACCTTTCTGACCAGCTGTGTCGAGAATAACATCGACAACAGGCACTCCTGTTTCAGGGTCATTTACAGCTAAAATATCTTTAGTAATCTCAATCAGGTAACTGTCAAGTTCGCCATCGTTCCAGTCAGAAAAAACTTTCTGCATTTGCGGAACATCCATACCGAGACCGTTTTTCATCAAATTGTATGCTTCACAAATCATTTGCATGTCACCATACTCGATTCCATTGTGAACCATTTTCACATAATGCCCGGCACCATCATTACCGACCCATTCACAGCAAGGGCTGCCGTCGTCAACTTTAGCTGAAATAGATTGAAAAATAGGTTTAACAGCTTCCCATGCCTGCGGAGAACCACCGGGCATAATAGAAGGACCTAGCAATGCGCCTTCTTCGCCACCGGATACACCAGTACCGATGTAAAGCAAGCCCATTTCTTCAAGTTTAGTAGTACGACGGATAGTGTCAGGAAAATGGCTGTTACCGCCATCAATGATAATATCGCCTTTATCCAGATGCGGAGCGACCATATCAATAAAACTATCAACTGGTGCTCCAGCTTTTACCATCAACATTATTTTACGTGGAGCCGCGAGATTTTCAATAAGTTCTTCGATTGTATGGCAGCCGATGAAGTTTTTACCTTTACCACGACCTTCCATGAAATCATCAACTTTAGCTGTTGTACGGTTAAAAACCGCTACAGTAAAATCTTTGCTTTCCATATTAAGTACGAGATTCTCACCCATTACAGCGAGACCGACCAAACCAATATCAGCTTTCTTAGTCATTTCTTTTATCCTTTATTTAAATTTAGCTTTATAATCAGATGCTAATATAAACCTCAATCTTTGTAAAGCAACTTAACAAAGCAAAATAATTGCTTTTTTTTGACTTTGCTTTTCAAATCAAGATGCGTATTCTCAATTCAGTTTTATCTCACTTCTTTTAGCAAAAAAAATGGAGGGCGAAAGTCTCTTGAGACGCGCACGATAAACGCCAGCGGCTCGACAGAGTTTCGTCCTCCAGTTGAATCTTTAATACAATAAATTTATACAGATTTTAGAGCGTTTACCAGAGTGGCTTTGTCTTTGACGCCAACAAATGACTCTCTAACTTCACCATCTTTAAGGATGAACATAGCAGGGATACTACGGACACTAAACTTGACAGCGAGATCTTGTTCTTCATCAACATTAATTTTACCAATCACCACATCATCACCCATTTCAGCAGCGACTTGATCTAAAACCGGACCCAACATACGACAAGGACCACACCAGGTTGCCCAAAAATCAATCAATACAGTACCTTTTGAGGTTAATTCTTCGAAGTTCGCGCTAGTTAAATGTTTTACGTCGCTCATGATGATTTTCCTTATATTTTATGTTGATAATTAAACATAACCGTTTAAAAAAAGAAGTCAATTACTTTTCAAAACTTTTGCTATT
>JAHOYW010000143.1 GCA_019038735.1 Victivallales bacterium
TAAAAAAACCGGATTGACCTCCGGTCCGTGATCCAGCGGCGGAAAGCGCTGGTCGACATCTCAAATGTCGAAACTTAAGCGACAAAGGAGCGCAAAAGAATCACACCGTTCTCGAAAACGAGGCTTTTTAAAATAAGCAAAGCGAATTTTGAAAAGATGCGAGCTTCGAGTTCTGTTTTAGTTTTCGTAGAGTGGCGTAGTTGTTTATTCGATGTTTACTACCTTAGTTGAGTTTTGAGCCATCCATTTTTCTAAAATATATTCTTTAAATCCAGTTACTGGAGTTCTCCCACAAATTGGCGCAAGTTCTTTGCCTATTTGAGTCAAAGCAATATAACCAATGTCCAATCTATTATCGTGATCTTTGTCCATTTCTAAGCTAACTATACTGTCAAAATAAGAAGCATTAAATGCCTTCGGCAGCATGTCTACAACAATAGTGCTAATATGATTAAAATGAATCAAGCCAATGCTTTTTAAATGTATTAATGTATCGAAATTTATGTCATTCTTTTTAAATATATCATCATCCGCATTATCAATGATAGGAACAAATTCATTGTGAATCTGCCAGCCATAACCACAAACTTGTGTAAATAACATAGCCTCTGCCTTGTCAAGATCAGACAGAAAATTGACAGTCCTTTTAGAATAAGTTCCAGGGATATTTGCTTCGCCTGCTAACACTTTAGACCATAACGATTGCATTTCCTTATCTGAAGTAATTCTACATTTATCAAAAAAATTAGTAATCCAGTCATTTTCAATTGCATTAGAATTTGAATTATCTTCAAGCAAAGGTAATGCCTGAACAGTGATTGCTTCCATATTCTCTTGTTTTCTTGTTTCCTCTTCTATAAAACGACTCCAAGTACGATTCAAGAGTTTTATGTCAATATCATTTTTTGCTTTCATTTGAAATGCTTTTGACTCAGCTTTTGCAACTCTTTTTGTCTGGTAAGGTTTAAATACTCCTACTCCTGCATCATATATTTTTTCTATTAAAATACATGCGGGTTTTGCCAAATCGCCTACGTTCCCATGAAAGTGTACGTCTCCAGGCATAATTTTCTCCCTGCAATTAGTTTTGTTAAGCTTTTGTATATTTCCAACGCTAATAAACATAAATATTTAAAAGCAAATTACAAGGTTTTATGTTGAGAAAGTAAAGCTTATAGACAGCTCGGAGGCTCGCATCTTTTTGAAATGGCGCAAGCTTATTTCAAAAAGCCTCGCTTTTCGAGAAATGACTTGGTCTAATGCGCCCTGCGGGCTTAAGTTTCGACCGTTGGAGACGATCGACCAACAGAACCACCTGTTGGATCGGTGACCGCGGTCAAGCGGATTTTGAGTTAAAGATTAAAAGATTTCTTAAGAGATTCATAAGATGTCGGCATTTGAATATTCTCTGTCTCAGGGTGCTGTTTCTTAAACCATGTGATTTGACGGCGTGCCAGTTGCCATGTATTCGTAATAATGCGCTCACGCATAATATCATAATTGATTTTCCCATCGAGATATTCACCAATAACTTTATAACCTAAAACCTGATGCGCGGTCGGGGTATTCAGGATTCCCGCCGCAATCGCGTTTTTGGCTTCCTCGACCCAGCCGGCATCGAGCATTATTTGAGTGCGTTTAGCGATTCGCCGCTTTAATTCCTCACGATCCCAACAAAGATTCCAGGAAATTACCGGGAAACGTAATTCTGGTTTATTGAGAGTTTGTAGTTCGGTGATGGATTTTCCAGTCAAAGTAAAAACCTCCAGCGCGCGGATTAGCTTGCGCCGGTGCAGCTGCCAGCGTTCGAAATCAGCCGGGTCATTGACTTGCATTAGTTCCTTGAGCTTTTCGTATCCGGTCGGGTTGTCGTATTCGGCATCGAGTTCGGCACGAAGTTCGGCATCGCCGGGGAGCGTGTCCAGACCGTAAAGCAGGGCGCGGATATAAAAACCGGTGCCGCCCGCGATAATCGCTAAGTTACCGCGTGAATGAATTTCGCTGATTGCTTTTTCGGCTAACTCGACAAAACGATAGACATCAAGTTTTTGTTCGATATCATATAAATTTATCAGGTGATGCGGGATACTTTTGAGCTCTTGAGCTGTTGGCTTGGCGGTGCCGATATCGAGACCTTTGTATATCTGCATTGAGTCGGCGGAGATTATTTCGCCATTGAAGTCGGCAGCGAGCTGTAAAGCCAAAGATGTTTTACCACTGGCAGTCGGTCCCATGATTACTGCGATATTTTTTGAAACAGACAAATCTACTCCTCCGTTATTTCCTTTTTTTGCTTGACGCTACGGAGAATATTTGAGAGGAAAAAGATACAAACGCCGATGCAAATCGCGCTGTCCGCGACATTGAATATTGGAGGCCAATGATAATTGGCGATGTGAAGATCAAGGAAATCAACAACTTCACCACGCCATATACGGTCGATTGAATTGCCGATGATACCGCTGACAATCATTGATAAAGCTAAATATCTTTCGTTAAATCCCTCTGTCAGCCAACGCATAAAAAATATAGTCGCAGTCATTACTAATGCCGCAATCAAGAGCAAGAGCCAGCCGTATCCACTGAGGATACCCCATGCCGCGCCTTTGTTGGTAACGTAAGTCAGCGAGAAAAAATTATTTACGACAAGAATGCTTTCGCCAAGTTTGAAGTTATGAACAGTCAAGACTTTAGTTATCTGGTCAAGAAGCAAGAGCAAACCGGCAACAATTACTGAGAAAACAATAATTTTATGCTCAGAGCTGCTGTGAGGTTCTGACTTAGCAAATAATTTAATCAAGATTAGGATTAGTTCCGTTGTTTTTTTCTCGTATGGATTTGCACTTGGTGCAATAAAGAGCGTAAGGTTTTACTTCTAAACGTCCGTGAGGGATAGCATCTTCACAATCAACACACTTACCGTAGACGCCTTCCATGAGGCGTCCTATAGCATCTTCAATCAATTCAACAACATTGCCTTCTTCGGTAAGCATTTGTAATTCGATATCACGCCTGAAATTTTCGCCGCCGTAGTCGGCCATATGTGTAACAGCGCCATGTTTAGTATTGCCGCTATTCAAGGCGACTGAAACATGCTGATTCATTTGCTTTGTAACAATTTCTCTAGCGACCATTAAAGAATCAAAATATTTTTTATCTTTCTTTGACAATTTTTTTGCACACGCAGCGGGCATAAATCTTCTCCTGTCTTATACAGGTTAAAATGTTAATAGATTAAAATACTAAACGCCCAATATAACTTATTATGCAAAAAAATCAAGCTCTGTAAGTTGCTATATTTCAAAATAATACTACAGTTAACAGATAACAAATTATTTCAACTGAATTCAGGGAGTCTTAAAATTTATATATGAAGCTTAATACTATAGACTTACACAGTCACAGCAATTATTCTGACGGCACTGATACGCCAGAAGAATTATTAAAGAAAGCACAGGAAACCGGCTTAAATGCTTTAGCTTTAAGCGATCACGATACTGTCGCGGGTATTCCTGAATTTTTAGCCGCCGCGGAAAAATATCCTGATCTGCTCGCGATAGCCGGAGTTGAGATATCAACACTTTATTTTCGTCGCGAAATCCATATCGTCGGTATTTTCTTGGATCATAGTTCTGTGGAACTTCAGATTTTTTTAAAGGATATTCAATTAAAACGCCGTCAGCGCAATGAAACAATGGCTCGAAAATTAACTTCCCTTGGCTACGATATAGATATTGAAGTAATCAGGGAATTAACGAAAGGTCAAATTGTTGGACGTCCGCATTTTGCCGATTATTTATTGAAAAACTATGATTTTGCGGATGCTCAGGAGATTTTTGATAAATTACTCAAACGAGGTGCTCCAGCTTTTGTTCCGCGTTCACTGCCATCGCCTGTGGAAGCAATAAATGCAATTCATCAAGCCGGAGGAATAGCGATTTGGGCACATCCTATTTACCGCAGGAGCAAAGAACGTTCCTGGTGTCGCAAAATATTAAAAGATCTCGTTCCGGCTGGCTTGGATGCGATTGAAGCATATTACACGCAATTCAACGAACAGCAAACCCAAATAATCAAAGATCTGGCTTTGGAATTTGATATTGCTTTGGCTGGCGGCAGTGATTATCACGGCAGCCATCATGCTGGTGTGTCATTAGGCAGCGGCTATGGCGAACTTCGCGTTCCGGCGGATATTCTGCCGGAACTGTTGCGGCGCGCGAAGAAACAAAAATAAATATCGGCTCGACAGAGTCTCGCCCTCCACATGAAACTTTGATAAAACTGTTTTTTGGAGGGCGAAAGTCCTCTTGAGCCGTTATTTTAGATTCAATACATCCTGCATATTGTATAGCCCTGATTCAACGGAATCTAGAAAACGTACTGCTTTCAAAGCTCCTTTAGCAAAAGTATCCCGGCTTGAAGCTTTGTGGGTCAATTCGACACGTTCGCCGCCAGTAGCAAAAATTACGGTATGATCTCCGACAACATCACCGCCGCGAAGCGAGTGCATACCGATTTCTTTTTGTGTACGAGCTCCGACCATTCCTTCACGACCATGACGGACATCATTTTCATAGGATAAACCGCGTGTTTCACAAGCGACTTCAGCTAAAGTTAGCGCTGTACCGCTTGGAGCGTCTTTTTTCTGATTATGGTGCATTTCGACGATTTCAATATCGTATTCTTCATCAAGAATTGATGACACCTCTTTGCATAAATAAAAAAGTAGATTGACTCCGACACTCATATTGGAGGCGAAAACTATTTTAGCTCCGGCATCAGCGAGTTTTTGTAATTCTTCTTTGCCTTCAACACCCAAAGCAGTTGTACCGATAACAACTGTAGCACCTTTGGCAACTGCCGCACGGGTATTTTCGATAACATTGCCTGTGCTGAAATCAATAATCGCATCAGCCTCTTTAATCGCTTCAGCGTGATTATCAGTGATTTTCACACCACATTCCCCGACTCCCGCTAAAATTCCGGCATCCTGTCCGATGAAAGGCACTCCCGGAGCATCCAAAGCTCCTGTTAAAGTTAAATCGTCTGATTCGATGATGTTGCTAACTAAGCGCCGTCCCATTCTGCCGCCTGCCCCAATAACTGTTACTTTTATCATGATAATATTCCTGTTTTAATTTCTATTTAATTAGCTTCAAAGGATATTCTTTTTTTTGAATATCCAATATCCAACAAGGAATATCCAATATCCAAATATAAAACTATACTACTGTATTTTGTTCTTTTGAGCTGTCTGAATACTTTTAAATAAAATTGAAATAAGTTCATCTGTTTCCTTTAAAAGCGGAGAGAGCCTGGATAATTGAATTAATTCGGTTTTGATAATAATTTTTAACCATATTTCTGTTTCACGTAATTCTTTCAGGGCAATTTTTAATTTATGAATAAAATCTGCCGGTGATTCAGCACTTTGGGCTTCACCATAATTCGGGGCTGGCGATGTTCCACTCCTTAATATTTGTAAACATATATGTTTTCCCACCTTTGTGTCAGGGAGCTTTTCAGATGTTTTAATAATTCTTACAGCATAATCTATAAAACGCTCCTGTAAATCAAATTTTTGTTTGTTTTTTTGTAAAGTTAAGTTTTCTGTATTTTTACATCCGTTCATTATTGGATATTCCTTGTTGGATATTGGATATTCAATATATTTCTATATTCCGCTTACTTTTTCTTGTTTATTTTTTGGTGTCCACATAATCTCAGTATCAAGACCTAGTGGAAAAACTTTTACATTACGATAACGATTGCTTTGAGCAATCAAGCTGTAATTCACGAATAAGAATGTATATGGCTGTTCCTCATGTAATATTTTCTGAAATTCATGACAAAGTTTCGCGCGTTTTTCTGGATCAAAAGTCCGCCTTATTTCGACAATCAGGCGATCAGCTTTTGCATTCTTGAAACTGATATGATTGCTTGAATGTTTTTTATCAGCCTGACTTGAGTGCCAAACTTGATAGGGGTCAGCTTCATATCCCGTGGTCCAGCCTAGAAGACATACATCAAAGTTTTTTTGATTAAGGCGTTGCAGGTAAACCGCCCATTCAAAAATTTGTATCTTCATATCAATTCCGGCTTTTTCCATATCTTCCTTTATCAGCGGAAGAATTTTCTGCTGAGTCGAATGATTAGCTACCTGCATAAAAGTAAAACTTAGTTTCTTACCGTCTTTATCAATAATTCCATCGCCGTCACTATCTTTCCAGCCAGCCTTGCTTAATATTCTTTTTGCTTTTGCAATATCAAAGGCATAAGGCTTAATTGATTTATCATAGGCTTTGCTACTATAAAAAAATGGACCGGTAACAATCTTTCCTAAATTATGATAAATGTCTTTCAAAATCCTTTTGCGGTCAATCAGGTGAGTAAAAGCGAGCCGAACCTGCTTGTCCTTAAATAAAGGATTATTCAAATTATAGCCGATATAAGAATAGCCACGCCCAAGATATTTTATTTTTTCTATTTTGCCGCCTTTTTTAAAAATAGCACTATCAGTACGCTTAACCCACTGTTCAGCTGTTAAATTGAGGCGGTCAAGCTTAGCGGAAGTCAAAGCCTGAAAGCGTGTATTTGCATGTTTGATAATCTTGTATACACGATATTTTAACGGCGGCATTATGCCGTATTTTTTGCCGAAATATTTCTCAAAACGAACAAATACAACGCGTTTATTTTTGTCCCAGCGTAAGAAACGGTAAGGACCACAGCCGACAATCATACGATTGCGTTTGTGGTCATCGTTAAATTTTTTCGGGTCAAATGCTCCGGGATAAGCATGATATAAATGTTTTGGCAAAGGAAACATGCCAAGCGTCAAACCCAAAGACCGGAAATAGCGTATTTTCCAGACAACTTTGAATTTATATTTGTTTATTATTTCTATTTTTTCAATATCTTTGTAGTAAACTCGTGATGGTCCGCAATTAGTATCTTTATTTCTTATTACATCCAAATAGAATTTAAAATCTTCCGCGGTAACTTCTTTGTTTTTCCATTCTTTTCCATTTACCGGATCAGTGAAATCATGCCATAAAATGCCTTTTTTCAGGGTGATTGTATAGCTTAGCTTATCTGGCGAAATAGTCCAGCTTTCTGCCATTAGAGCTTCAAATTTTTCAGGATCTTCAAGATTGCGGGTCGCCAGAGTTGATGAACAAAGAGAATTAAAAGTAGATGCTGTCGCTTCATTATTGATTAATACATTCATGTTGGGGGTGTCAGAGGAAATCGCGCTTACAAGGCGTCCGCCGCTTGCCGCTTTCGGGTCAAAATATTGCAGGTTGGCTATTTGAGTAATTTTTTCAATCACTTTTGTCGTAGTCATCTTAGTTGCGGGGATGACTGTTTGAGCAGGTATTGAGGCAATCGTTTCTTCAAGCTGGTCGAAGCGTTTAAGGATATTCTGATTACTTTTCTGAACACGGTCAACCGCGTTGATCAAAGTAATTCCTAAAAATATCAATGCAATAGTCGCTACTGTTAAAATAAAGTTAAGATATAAATTTTTATTCATGATTATCCTCTGTTAAAGCTATAATATAGCACATAAAAATGCTTAAAAAAGTAAAATTAATTGTTTCATAAGCTGTTTATGTCTCTTCAAACAATACAATATATCTATTCTTTTTCAAGACGCAGTTGACAAAGATTTAAAGCTTAAAGAAAACTAATTTATCAGCATAGGACATCATAATGCCTGAAATATTTACAACGCCGTATGCAAGAACTAAGCCAATTGCTATATCTGAACAAGTAAATCTTGCCAGACAGAGCCGTCTTAAAGTTCAAGATGCGCTTTCTCAACAAACATTCAGTGAAAATTCAAATTTTAAATTAAGCCCGAACACTACAATGCCTATTTCCAGCATACTGGAAGATATCTCGCAAAATATCTCAAAGATGGATCAAAATTTATACAGTACCAAGGCTAATATGGAAGAAATACTGCACGCAAATTCCAATGACAGGGAATCCGTTTCATTGAATTAATTATTTATCAAAGCTCTAATCACTACCGACGCGCAGAAACAGCCGAATACTGCCGGCATATAGGAAATTGTACCAACTATTGAACCGGCTTTTCCATCTTCCTCCTTATAGGAATAAACCGCGTGTTCGGGGATTATTTCTGTTGAAAAAACCGCCTTAAATCCCTTATAAATATTTTGGCGGTGAAGACGCTTGCGGATAACTTTCGCTAAACGGCATTGATATGTTTTTGAAATATCAGTTATTTTGACTTGAGTCGGATCGAGTTTTCCGCCGGCTCCCATTGAGCTTACTAAAGGATAATTTAGTTCAATACACTTGGCGATGAGTCCGACTTTTGCTGTGAGAGTATCAATGGCGTCAACGACATAGTCAAATCCGGGGGAGAGTACTTCGGCGGTTACTTCGTCTTTGAGAAAACGATGAATCTGGATTATCTCAACATCAGGATTGATATCCCGGAGCCGTGTCGCCATTAATTCTACTTTACTTTGTCCTTCAGTACTTGATAAGGCGGGAAGCTGGCGGTTACGGTTACTCGGATCAATGATGTCGCCATCGGCAATAGTGATTTTGCCAACACCGGCACGGCAAATGAGTTCGGCGGCGTATGCGCCCACACCGCCAATACCGACCACTAAAACATGTGCCTGTTTCAAGCGCTCTAAATTTTCAGCTTTTAAGAGTAAGGCACTACGCTGTTGCCAAAGTGGAACATTATCAAAGTTAAACACTGTCGGAATCCCGGAATAATGAAATAAAATTTGTTTTCATGATCTGCTTAAGTTCCTGAATATCAAATTCAAATACTTTCGCGGCTCGCTTATAAATATCTTCTATATTAATTCCAGAATCATCAGTTTCAAGACAAATGCGATTAAAACATTCAGGATTTTGACGAATATATTCGCAAATGTCATCGCGTTTTAGAGATATTGAGCCAAAAGAAACATAAAAATCATGTTCCAAGAGTTGTTCAAGAATTTTAACTTTGCTATTGAAACCATGAACAAGCATATTTAAATCAGGGGCAAATTGTTTTCTAATGCTAATCAATTCAGGGTAAGAACGGACACAATGTATAATCAGAGTTTTATTTAACTTTCGCGCAAGCTTGATGTTTTCGGCAAAATATGCTTTTTGAATCTTCATATCTGGTCCCCGTAAAGCATCCAGACCAATTTCGCCAATAGCAATGACTTTCGGAAGTTGAAGAGCCTTTCCTAATGTTTTGCAATCTTGCAGTATATTATCCATAGTCGAGGGGAGTCGCCATGGGTGTAAGCCGACGCTGAAAAATTTATGATCGAGATTATCCAGTGCCAGGTTCTGTAAGTCAGCAAGCTCGATAGATAAGACGCTCAATGTTTCCGGCAGAAAATTTTTTCTATGTGTATGAAAATCAATAAATTCTATTTTAGATAATTCACTAGTTGATAATTTCATGTAACTTTCTGCTTAAAATATTAATGGAATAAGGCTTTTTGATAAATCCACTGGCACCTGCTTCCATAGTTTTACGAACACGCTGGTCATTTGTGAAACCTGTTGCTACAAGTATCTTTACTTGCGGGTCAATTTCTTTCAAGTGTTTATATGCTTCATCGCCAGTCATTACCGGCATCGCCATATCCAGAATTACCGCTCGAATCTCTTCCTGATGCTCTTTGAATACTTTAACTCCCTCTTCGCCGTTTTCCGCAGAGAGAACGCTGTAACCTAGAAGTTCGAGCATTTTAGTTGCGGTAATACGGATAATCGGTTCATCATCAATAATTAGAATCCAGCCGTTGCCGAGAAACAAGTCTTGTGTATCACTGCTAAATGTTAATTCAGAATCATCCGGCTTCAGTTCCGGCAGGTAGATGGTAAAAGTACTGCTTTTCCCTAGTTCAGATTTGGCATCTATAAAGCCTTTATGCAAATCAATAATATTATAAACCATTGCTAATCCCAACCCGGTTCCTTTACTCTTTATTTTAGTGGTGAAAAATGGATCAAAGATTTTCTGCATATCTTCCGGTTTAATTCCGACACCGGTATCTTTAATGACAATTTCCCAGTATGGGTCAATTATGTCCGCGCGTGGAAATTGTGCTTTGTCAAGCATGACTTGAGAGATACTGATGTCAATAGTTCCACCAGACCTGTCCTCTTCATCGCGCATGATAGTCATTGCGTGTCCGGCATTGATAAGCAGGTTCAGCATGACTTGTTCTATCTGAATTTGATCCGCTTTGACCATTATTTCTTGAGATGGTTTTTTGAACTTGATACTGAGGCTTTTGTCAAAAGTTCCATCACATATTTTCAGAACATGTTCAAAAGCTTGAACTAAATCAAATTTTTTGAGAGTGAGTCGACTTTTGCGTGAAAGAGCAAGCAGTTGTTCAACCATGCCGGCGGCACGAGAAACAGACTCTTCTGCCAAGCCGAGAAATTCATTTAGCTCTTTAATATCTTCGGGTGAATTATTGAGATAGTATTTAATCATTGACAATGAGCCTCTGATGCCGCCGAGAACATTGTTGAAATCGTGCGCCAGACCGCCGGTAAGAGTACCGACGGTTTCCATCTTTTGAGCCTGAAATAAAAGTTCATTTTTGCGTTCGAGTTCAGTTACATCCTCAAGAATAATCACAGCTCCTTTATCATCTTTGTGGTGGAGCGGATTGATAGAAATATTAAATACATAGGAGTGCTTGCGCCAGGTGATATTCTCGCGGTATTTTTCGTGTGACACTCCTGAACCAATTGCTTCCTGTACCTCATCCCGATAATGGAGCAGAAATAGTGCGACATTCCATAGTTCAACTCCGATAGCAAATTCACTCTTGATACCGGTAAATTTTTCTATTGCCTGATTCCACTGGGTAATCTTTCCATCTTGATCGACTCCGATTAACAGCAAGTGAATTGAATTAAACAGCCGTGTAAGGTAATTCCTAGTAGTGCGCAAGCGTTTTTCAGCCTCTTTTATTTCAGTTAAATCATTAAAAATCAAGAGATCCTGTTTGTCTACCTTTTTGTGCTTGACCTCGACTTCGAGAATATTTCCACCTTTACAACGAATTAAAACTATCTCTGAATCAGAAGTTTTCGGATCAAGAATTTTATCCCAGAGTTTCCGGTTTTCTTCGGCGGAAACATCTGGCGGAGCACTAAGTTTGAACCAGTCATCAAAGCTTTTTAAATCGGTTTCAAGATATCCGAATACACGTGAAAACATATTGTTAATCGAGTATGCCAAATTGCGATGAAGAATAGCGATTGGCAGAGGAGTATTCTCAATAAGTTCGCGAATTTCATGTTCTTTTTCGCGACGTTCCTGAATCTCTAATTGCAATTTATTCATTGATTCCTGAATACGGCTGGACATTTCATCAAAAGCTTTACTCAAAAAACCGATCTCATCATTAGGAAATTTTTCTTTTTTGTCATGTTTCGGGAATATTCCGGCAGCCATATTAGTGGCACTCAAAACTAGACGGTTCAATGGTGACAGGGAGGTTTTTATTAACCATAATAGAACCGCTACTGAAGCGACCATGCAGCATATTACTTTAAAGAGCTGACTTGAATACCACTGAGTATCAACTCCGTAAAGTTGAGCATTTTCAGGATAAGAATAGCAGAGCAGCCAATTCCAGTTTTGTTTTTTGAATGGGAGATAAAGTATGATTCGTGTATCTCCACTAATATTAGAGTAGGCAGATCTAACATTAAATTTAACTTCTTTAGATTTTTTTTCTGCGGGTGATTCAGCTTTTGGCTCATCCGCTGCAAATAGATTACTTATAGGAACGGAACTCCACGGGAAGTGGCTGCTTGAATAAGTTCGCGGTTTCATGCGAAAATGCTTGTTGCTGGCTATAATCAGGGGAAAACTGTAGCCTTCATCTCTTGAGTAGTGGAAAGTTGATTTAAACTTTTTAATGGTATTCTGTTTAGCCACAGCAATACTCTTATAAGATCCATCAAGATAGGAATTATATTCTTTATTAATAATCTTGAACATCTGTTGAAGTCGGCTTTTACTGACTTCAGCATTGAGACGGGCAAGCTCTTCCTGATAAGCTTGAGTACTGATCCATAACAGTATATATGAAAAAGTAGCTAGGGCAATAACGAAAAAAACAGTGAGTTTTGTTTGTATACGCATTCTTCAATTTCCCCCGGGGCTTAATTTTTTACTAAACAACAGGTATATATAATAACTATATAGCCATATTAAATAATTTGCAAAAGCTTTTCAAGGGCTTCATCCCAAAAACATGAATAATTAATACCTGAATATGGTCTTTAATTGGACTCTTAGAATGTGCCTAATTGCTGTTTTACGTTTTCTTCACGGAGGGCATCGAGGATTTCATCGCCGTAGAGTGAACGCATTAATTTTGTATTGAATTCGTAAAATACTTGAGGATCAGGTCTGGAAAAAACCTCAGACCTAGTGATATCCAGCATTTTCTTGCGTTTTTTCATGTCGTTCTGATAAATCTGTAAGTAACGGATTAAAGTTCTGGGGCTTAACTCTTCGAATTTGCGTTGACCAAAATCTTCGATGTAGTCCGCGGCGATTACTAACTCAAGATTCTGATTGCGGTGTTTAAATCCACAGCTTTTCAGGAACTCTTCAATCATCTCCAGACAGCGAATCTCGTCAAAAAGCGGGAATTTTACCGCGCGACCGCGGCTGAGGATGTTTGCCGGGAATTCAAAATTTGACGCGATTACGACAGAAACATTGTCCGGCAGTGAAAAGCTTCCGCCAACATTAGTTCTAAAATAATACCAGTTGATTTTGGCAGGATCAACATCGTCAAAAAAGATTATGAAACGACGGTCTTTCCGACTGGCGAGTTTTTCAATCAAAGGCTGCAGAGTTTTTTCCAAATCCTCAGGTTCCGGTAGAATCAAAGTCAAATTATCATAATTTAAAGTGTAGGAAATAGTAAAATGTGTCTTGCCCAAACCCGGCAGACTGCAAACCAGTAAAGGCAAATTAGATTTTTGTTTTGAAAATTCTTCAAAATGCTGTTCAAAAGTTTTCCGCACTTTTGCATAACCAAAGAAATTATCAACCGTGCGGATAGAACTCAATTCTACTGCTGTAAATTTATTGTTCAGGTAGCGGAATGCTTTGCCACCGCCGAAAGGATCAGATTCAAGAGCTTTTTTGCTCAATAAGTCCATTGTTTTAGATGAAATTTTCTTATCCGGTAAATCAATACAGCTCTTACCCTGCAATATTTTTGGGATTCCAGGTCGTAAACGTGAAAGTTTATTATTCGTTCCGGCTGCATTCTGCATTATCTTGATGAAATCGCTTATCGCTTGTACGCTGGAACATATCTGGACCGCATGGCTTATAAAGAATGCTGTGTCGCCATCTGAATCTTTGAGTTTTTCTAGAACTCCATGACTTATTAGAGCATCAAAAATAGCTTCTTCGAGACAGCTTATCAAGCTTTTTCCCTGACAATCAACAAACAGTTGATTAATGGCATCAATTGAATCAGCTTCCGGGTTCAATACAGAAAAAATACGTTTGGCGCTTTCTCTGTCGCCAGAGAAACAGTTCAGGTCAATCAATACTTTATTTAAGACAATTATATAGTTCTGAATAAAGTTGCGGCGGAAAATATTTATAAATTTCGTTTTACCTTTTTTTAGCTCAGTGAATAAGAGTTTGATACTTGATTCAGCGGCAACAAGCGTATCTTTCAATACTGTTGGTTCCGACCTTATTGCTAATGAATCACTCATGATCTATGTCCTTGCCTTATTTTTTATTTAAAGATTCAAAATCAATCTGCGGCTCATTGATTTTTGGCATTATGGGAACTACACGTCCATATTCAAGATTTAAAAATTCTTTTTTCTCAGGTAACATGAATTTACTAAGTTTTTTTGCGTCAATTCCAGTTGCTTTACTAAATTTAACTTTATCCTTTAACAAAGGTCTGCACCAGAAATTTATGAAATTGATAAGGAAATGCAAATCATCACGCATGAGATTACCGTTGTTTAATAAAGATTCATAAGCTTCCGCGTCGTAATTCATCAATATCAAAGCATTCGCTTTCATCAAAGCGGCGATATTTATCAGTGAGTTGTCTCTATTTTTTTTGGCACGTTTTTTAATCAGTTCAGTGAGTTTGAATGCAGCGAAGGCCTGAGCAGTCCCCTGCCCCGCGAGTCCGGCTGAAATACCATAACTGATCCAGAAACCGGGGTTGTTTAGTTCATGTTTTTCAACAGCTTTGAATAAGAGTGCGGACCACATTGGCGCTACACTATTTTCATTGAGCATGTACCAGTCGTTATTCATAAAAAAAGGCAGTGGATTGTATGCCAGACGCTGCTCATAAAGTTTTTTGCTTTTCTTGACGTCTCCCGCTTTAAATCTTCTCATAACACGGTTTATTTCGGAATTCGCGAGCATTAAATTTTCACCGCCATAAACATTTTCCCAAGTATATTTAACAGGGAAAAACAAGCCGGTTCTGTCATCAAGCTTTAATATTAATCTTTCAATTTTCGGATCATTTCTTTTTATCTTTAAAGCCAGTACATAAAGAAGCATTTCTTTTGCGGGATCCGGATTGACTTGATCTTTGACCAGTTTCGCGTATTGGAGCAGTGCTGAAAGTGAGCCGTGTTCCACGGCGCTTTTAATCCACTTAAGTTTTTCTTCAATTTCAGGTATGTCATCAGCGACAACAAGCATTGCGGGAGCATAGCCACCGTAGGCGGCATTTTTATAAAGCATTTCTGCCTGCGGATTGTTTATTTCGATATATTTTTCAGCGAGTTGAAACATTGCGGGGGGGAATCCTCTTCCAGCTGATTTAGTCAATAATTCCATAGCGTTTTTATTGTCGCCGTTTTTCAGATAATATTTATACAGGTGAAATTGAGCTCTTGGGTACTTGTACGTAGAGGCTTCGATTAATAAAGATTTTGCCTTGCTCAAATTATTGGGGTTTCCATCTTTAAAAAGGATTATTCCTAAATTCTCTACAGCGGGCTGCCAGCGGCGTTTTGCGCAATACCTGAACATCTTTAAGCCTTTTGCCTTGTTCTGTTTGAGCCCACGCCCGTAATAATACATTTCCGCGAGAATATTAATATATGGAAGTTTTCCTCTTTTAGCATTGAGATGAATATCTTTGTAAGCACCTTTGTAATGTCTTTTCGCGCGTATCTGATCGGGAATAACTCTGCCGAGTCCGTATTGGTAAATCACGCCTAGATAATAAGCCGAAATACTATCGCCTTGAGCGGCACCGAGTCTGAGCCAGTAGTAAGCTCGATTGTAATTTATTGCGGTACCATGCCCGGTAAGATTCACACTGCCTAAAATGCCTTGAGACTGTGCGTCGCCATCGTCTGCTTTTGCTAAAAATTTTTCTTTAGGAGATATGCATCCGTTTAAAACGAAAGCAGTGCATAGTACTGTTGAAATTACTGATAATTTTGAAAAAAGTTTCATTTTAAATTAAAGTTTTAAGGGTTAAGGGTTAAGGGTTAAGGAATCTTGTTCTACTTATTGTTTAAATTTTATTCCTTTCCAATATTCTCTTTTAATAAATTATATATTTCTTTATTCATTATTGTTTTTCTCTTTTCCAAAAGCTAGTAAAAGGATGATGGCTTATAATTTTTTACTTAAAACTTAACCCTTAACCCTTAAAACTTTTCTAAGTTAACCCTTTTTATATAGAAATTCAACTATTCTTTCAGCAAAAATTCGTCCCGTTCCAGGAATCTTGCTCATAATCTCATCCGCGCTAGCTTGACGAAGCTTGCGGATTGAGCCAAAATGACGTAGAATCATTTGTTTTCGTTTAGCACCAATTCCTGGAATG
>JAHOYW010000308.1 GCA_019038735.1 Victivallales bacterium
GTTTTCATTTAATATAGTTTATATGCTTCAAAGTTCAAATGTCCTCACGATGTTCTTGTAATAATTCACTTGGTATAAATACAAAAAAAACTCAAGGCAAGGCTCCAATAGGAGCCTGCCCGAGTTCAAGGTTTGAAATTATTTGATTATCTATTGCTTTTTAAATAACAACAATTAACGATAAATTTCCAAGAGTTTTAAGTTTACCATTATCTGTTACTTCCCTGTTGAATTTACTAGATTCTTTCAATATAGCTTTTAATACTACTTCTCCTGTTCCATCTACGCTAACACTTTCTCCATAGACAGGAAAATGTTCCATAAGGTCATGGATTGTTTTCATGACTTTGTCACGCTCATCGTCAAGGCATACAAAACTAATTTCATAATATGGATTCGAGACAGAATTCTGCATTTCTTGACCAAGTAATGCGACTCCGCAGCCGTCAATATTTACTGGGATTCCGCCACGGAATATGTCGGTATCTACGGTCATGTTTAGCTTATCGGCGATGTAGTAGGTCATAGCGCGTTCGAATGCTGCTGGATCAATATTGCTCGTAGTGTTTACAGTGACTCTTTGAGCTTCATCTACGGGTATTCTTTCGAATAAAATTTGTTCCTCTTCTTGAAAATTAGCTTCGAATTCAAGCTGAATACTGTGTTCCTCGTTTGCGTTGATCGCGCATTTACTGTTGCGGAGCAATAATGCCAGGGGGAAACGATACGCGACCATGTCCGAGGGGCTTATTGGTATCAAAAGCAGCTCACCGCCCATAGGACTTTGTCTTTCTCCGAGTCTATCTAAGCTGATGCGGTCATTTTCATCGAGAAATAGCCCAAGTCCGTTGTCTACAGACATGATTTCAGCTGTTAATAAGATTGTCATGCTTGTCAAATGTTTTTCTATAGCTTGATTATAGCCTTGACTGCATTTTGAATCATGATAAGTGGATTGAAATTCTAAGAGCGAAGAATTTTGAGTCATGCCAAGGATTTCGCCCTTGAATATTACTGCGCAAGGACCGATTTTGAAGTTTTGAGAGTTTAAAGTAGTCATTTTTTGAATTCCTTATTTTATGAGTCGTTTTTTATAATATATCAGTTCAATAGCTTATAATAAAAGTCTGCGGCTCGAAGGACAGCTTTAATACGACAAAAAAGCTGGAGAACATGTCACCTAACGAACCGCAGATAAGAAATTTATCGCTACGAGTTACATAGTTTATATTTTTTCCATATAAATTCCAGAAGCGCCTCCTGCATTAAATTCGACTGCCACAATATTATTGCTTTCATCGTTAACTATATATTTATAGTTTGGAGCAAGAACTGCGTTAGGGAATTTATAAGTAATTGTTTTCCCATTTTCAGAAGTAGTGATGATTAGCTCACCTTTATTCTTATCTGGATCTGAACCTATTACAGTTCTGTTTAGTTGTCCGCTTTCATCAAGGAATAAATCCATGCTGGCATCTACATCCATCAGTCTCATGGATATTTTCATCATTATTCCTGTAACGACTGCCATTCTCGGTTCAATAGAATTTGAATCAGCAAATGATTCAAATACACTTACTTCTTTAGTGATGCTGATTGACCCCACAGAAGCGCCAAGATCATTCCCTTTATACATGACAGTACCTGGGGCGAATTGGAATTCTTCTTTTCGAATTGTATCCATTGTTATATTTCCTAACTTTTACAGAAGCACTTATGTGCTTCTTGCTCATAGAAAACATGTCAACCATTATGCCGTATTGAGTGCCATAAATTAGGTGTTGCGAGGGTACTTGACACGGTGCAGGCTGTACTCGCGATTACTTATTTTATTCTGTCGCAGATTTCTTTGTAGGTTTTAAAATGCAGTTTTACTAAATTATCTAAACTCTCAATGCCTTGCTCCCGGGCGATTTTCTCAGCAATTTGCGATACTTTCGCGCCTGCGCCTTTGGGTAATTCCAATCCAGCGTCTTTGCTCAGATTTTCCATAGCCCATAAAAAACGATCTCTAGCAAGAATTGATGCCGCCGCTACCGCAATATCGCTTTCAGCTTTGGTTTTCTGACGCATATTGATAGTGCGGCCTCTTTCCTGCAAGGCATTTTTAATCAGATGCTCGGCAGCAAATTTATCTGACAGAACATCATTGCATTCCGGAGCTTTTTCCAGTAAAGTCTCAATAACTTTGGCATGTCCCCAGGCTAAAAGTTTATTTAGATTATTGAAATCTCCGTATAAACGGTTGTATGCCGCCGGACCAATAGCGACAACAGAAAACTTAGAGCCGACTGCCTGACGTATTTTAAGGGCAATAGCTTTTATTTGTTTGGGATTTTTGATAACTTTGGAATCTTTCACTCCAAGTTTGCGGAGAAGCGGCTCTGTTTCTTCATCAACAAACACTCCGGCGATTACTAATGGACCGAAAAAATCACCTTTACCGCTTTCATCTACTCCGCCATGCGGGAAAAATGCTTCTTCCGGACTCTCGCTTGCGCTAAACTCATCATAGCCGAATCCTGACGTTTTGAGTATTTCCGGTTCAAGCACGAACAAAACAAACTCTTCAGTTCCTTTTCCCTGAACCGTCAATTTTCCGCTATTGTAAGCGACAATATTAGTTTTGTCTTTAGTTGCTTTCCAGTGAGCGTACTGCATAGCGCAAAATTCCCAGCCGCGTTCATTCAGGTAAGCATGAAGTTTTTCGATCTGTTTTTCATCTACTTTACATACGTGTGAAGTTCTCTTTTTCTCAGCCATAATTAATCACGTGTAGTTTTTCTGCTTGATTTAAGCCAGCCTTCGACAAATTGATCGAGATCCCCGTCAAGGACCGCCGAAGTATTACCTGTTTCGATGTTTGTCCGCAAATCCTTTACCATCTGGTAAGGATGCAGAACGTATGAACGAATTTGACTGCCCCAGCCCATTTCATTCTTGTCGCCACGCAGTTCATCCGCTTCGTTACGGCGTTTTTCTTCTTCCAGTTCATATAATTTAGCTTTCAGCATTTTCATTGCCGTCGCCCGGTTTTTGTGTTGTGAACGCTGGCTTTGACAGGCAACAACGGTTCCAGTCGGAACGTGTGTAATACGAATCGCGCTATCTGTAGTATTTACATGCTGTCCGCCGGCTCCGCTGGCTCGGTAAGTATCTACTTTTAAATCACTTTCATCAATATCAATATCAATATCATCCGCGAGTTCGGGGAAAATATCAACCGAAGCAAAAGAAGTATGCCGCCGCGACGCGCTGTCAAAAGGCGATATGCGAACCAGACGATGCACGCCTTTTTCAGCTTTTGCGTAACCGTAAGCAAATTCTCCTTGAACACGAAGCGTAACGCTTTTTATACCGGCCTCGTCGCCGTTCTGCATTTCAACGACTTCATCTTTCCAGCCACGGCGTTCAAACCAGCGCCTATACATGCGGAGCAGCATATTTGCCCAGTCGCAGGATTCAGTACCGCCGGCTCCGGCGTGAATAGATACGAACACGTTATTAGAGTCAAATGGACCAGCCATAAAACTCAATAATTCAACTTTATCGAGTTCTTCAATTAATTTTTTGCAGCTTTCATCGGCTTCATCAAGCATATCCGGGTCTTCTTCCGCCATTTCACACAGGACTTCCAAATCTTCAATTTTGCCAAGCAGTTTTTTATAAGGTTCGGTGGCATTTTTACACACACTCAATTTACCTACAATTTCCTGAGCTTTTTCTTTGTTGTCCCAAAAATCAGGCGCCGACATTTTTTCCTGAATTTCAAGAATGTCCGCCTCACGTTCTTCAATTTTTAAAAATACATGAAGTTGCTCAATGCGTTCCTTAGTGTTCTGTATATATATTTTAAAGTCTTCAAGGGTCATAAGACACTCCGCTATTAGCAATAAATTTCAATTAAGAACATACATTGGTTTACAGAACTATTTTGTTGAGTGGAAATTCTACTATTCCAGTCGCGCCGCAAGCGGTAAGGTCAGGGATCAAGTCACGAACAACATGTTCGTCAACGATTGTTGAAATCGCTACCCAGCCTTCTTCCGCTAGAGCGGAAACAGTCGGACGTTCGAGAGCAGGTAATTTCACCAATGCTTTATCCAAATCATTTTCACGGATATTCAGCATCAGTCCAACTTTGCCTTCCGCCGCCAGAACCGCTTTCAAAAGCATCGCGATCTTTTCGACTTTATTCTTTTTGAAGTCGTCATTCATCGCTTCTTTGTTAGCGATAAACCGAGTTGTACTTTCACAAAGAGTATCAATTATATCCAAGTTATTAGCGCGCAATGATGAACCTGTTTCAGTTATTTCAACAATTGCGTCAGCAAGCTTTGGCGGTTTTACCTCAGTCGCGCCCCAACTAAATTCAACCGAAGCATTTACGCCATGACGAGCGAGATAGCGTTTAGTCATGCCGACAGCTTCAGTCGCGATCAATTTTCCTTCTAGGTCTTTAGCTTCTTTAATATCAGAACCATGAGGAACAGCCAGTACCCAGCGTAAAGGTTTGCGTCCGACTTTACCGTAAACCAGTTCGGCTACTTCAACGACATCCGAACCGTTTTCTTCGATCCAGTCGTGTCCGGTCAAACCGCAGTCCAGGATTCCTTTTTCAACGTAGCGGGACATTTCCTGGGCACGGATAAGCATACATTCGATTTCTTCATCATCAATAGAGGGGTAATACGAACGTGAGCTGATTGAGATTTTATATCCCGCTTTCGCAAACATTTCAGCGGTACTTTTTTCTAAACTTCCTTTAGGAATTCCAAGCATTAATTTTGACATATTAAATATCCTTTGTATTTAGTTTTGTAATAAGAGCCTCTCTAATATAACAGCAAATTAAAATTTGTAAATAACAGTTTACATAAGAATTTGAATCAAATCACTTAGTTTTTCTATTTGCCTTAGATTCTTGTGGTTTTTGTCATAATCATTTACCTGTTCGTGTTCCCAAGTGCTGTGGTATGGAATGTAGATGGCTTTTGCGTTTAGTTCCAGAACTGGAAGTATATCTGATTTTAATGAATTGCCGATCATAAGGAATTCTTCTGGTTTCAGGTTCAGACGGTCAAATAAATTTTGATAATCCTCTACTCTTTTATCACTTAGTATTTCGATATGATGAAAATATTTGATTAAACCGGAATTGCTTAATTTGCGTTCCTGTTCGACCAAATCACCTTTGGTTATCAATATTAAACGGTACTTTCCTTGTAGCTGTTTTACAACTTCCTGCGCCGAATCTATGAGTTCGACCGGCATCATCAGGAGTTTTTTACCGAGTTGAATAATTTTTTCGATACTGAGCGCGTCAATCTGGTGATTTGATAATTCACATGCCGCCTGAATCATTGATAAAGTCAGAGACCTGGCTCCAAAACCGTAGAGCGGAAGGTTTTTTACCTGCATTTCATGTATGCTGTCCAAGGATTTTTTTTCGGAACAATATACTTTTAAAAGTTTGGTAAATTCGGTGATGATCTCATTGAAATGCGGCTGATTCTCCCATAAAGTGTCGTCAGCGTCAAAAGCAATTACTTTGATTGTATTTTTCATGCTACAAACCGCGAAATGCCAGATCTGTAATTTCCGGCGCAATTTTCTTGAGCAATTCCAGTGAAATATTCAAAGCATCTTTCCCATTTGCACATTGCAATGCTTTCTCAGCCGCGACTTCCGCCTCATGCATTTTAAGTTTACGGATAATTCGACGAACCGACCCAAGCGACATTGGAACCATGCTTAATTCATGAACGCCCAGTCCCAGAAGTAACGGTATGTACTGCGGACTGCCAGCCATTTGACCGCAAACACTAACCCATATACGATTCTTTTTGGCGGCGTCCACAACTATTTTTATTAAATGCAAGATTGCCGGATTAGTCGGTTCGTAAAGATACGAAACTCTCTCGTTATCCCGGTCAATGGCGATAGTATATTGAATCAAGTCATTAGTGCCGATACTGAAAAAATCAACTATTTTCGCGAAGTGCTCAGCCATTAATGCCGCCGCTGGAGTTTCAATCATAATACCTACTTCAATATCAGGATTAAACGGCAGATTTTCATTAGATAATTCCTTTTTTAAATCTTCAATAATTTTCTTAACTTCTATTACTTCTTCAACACATGAAATCATTGGAAGCATTATCTTAAGATCGCCAGCTGCTCCAGCACGAAGCAGAGACCGTAGTTGAGTACGGAAAACATCCTGACATTCATGCAGGCAAAGTCGAATCGCGCGCAATCCCAGAAAAGGATTCGCTTCTTTTCTGAGCGACAAACTTTCACAGTATTTATCGCCGCCGATATCCAATGTCCGCACGATTACAGGCTCGCCATTCATCTCTTTGATCAAACTGGTGAAAGTTTCTACCTGAGATTCTTCGCTAGGCAATGCCTTATTTCCCATATACATATACTCAGTACGGAATAAACCAACTCCGCTGGTACCAAATTTTTTCGCGGTCTGAACATCCTGAATAGTCTCAATATTAGAAGCCAACTGCACTGTAAAACCATCGAGCGTTTCAGGACGCAAGCGACTTTCACGAATCAAATCAATATAAAAACGCCCTTCTTCTTTAGCTTTCAACTGATAAGCTTTACGAGTTTTTTCAGTAGGATTAACAATAATGGTACCAATAAAGCCATCAACAATTATATCTTCATCATTTTTGATTTGACTAACTATATCGCCCTGGATATTAACTACAGATGGTATCTGCATTGAACGTGCGAGAATCGCGGTATGCGATGTATTACTGCCGCTTTCAATCGCAAAAGCCTGGACTTTCTTACGGTCAAGTAAAACCGTATCCGACGGAGTCAGGTCATGAGCAATAATGATTCTCATATCTTCAAGATAATCCAGTACAGGACGTCTGGTCTCCTGCAAATTAGCCAAAACTCTTGACGCGACATCTTTTATATCAGAAACACGCTCTTTTATATAAGCGTCTTTCATAACTGACATAGCGGTTATGTAGCGTTCCATGATTTTAAAAAAAGCACAGTCAGCTGTCGTAAGTTGATTTTGTATGCTATCCTGCACTTCATGCAGCAGCATTTGATCATCAACTATCAGTAGATGCGCGTCAAAAATACTCGCCTCATGAGCCTGTATTTTATTCTGAATTCGTTTCTGGAGTTCTTCCAATTCCTCACGAGTTTTATCCAAAGCAAGCTCGAATTTTTTTATTTCAATGTCAACTTGCTCAGCTGTAATAGTTGTTTCAAGAGGTTTCACATAGGAAGTGTTATGCTCTTTTATAAGCAGCACTTTACCAATAGCAATGCCCGGCGACGCGCCAATGCCGTGATATATTTTTTCTTTTACTGTAGGATTAGACACCTTAGCTTATTCCTCTTCAAATTTCTTTTCTATCAATTCAACGATTGCCTGTAAAGCTTTAACGCAATCTTCTCCTTTAGCGGAAATATTAATAACGCTTCCCGACGCGGCGGCAAGCATGAGTAAACCCATTAAGCTTTTGCCGTTCACTTCCTCTCCATCTTTTTCAACGATTATTTCAGACTTGAAATTAGTCGCCAACTTCACAAATAATGACGCAGGCCGAGCATGCAAACCAAGAGAATTTATAATCTTTACTTTTTTTTGTACCTCTTCTTGCATAAGCCTCATGCTCTCATATCTTACAATTAAATTCCATTAATCAACTACTCCGAATAGAACATACTGTTAATATAAACCATAGACTATCCGACATGTTGTAAAATAACATCAAACAAGTATTTTTTCAAGAAATCATCTTATCATATTCTCATTTTATTTGATATAAAAAAAACATAGAGTATTATAATGGCTTGTTCTTGATCTAATAAAATCAACTAAAAACAGGACTAAAATTGTTAATCCAAATAAATGATTTTCATTGCAAAGCGGAAAAACGCATTGAAGCGGCTCGCTGGCTCGTAAAACACTTCAAGCCTGATATGCGTGCTGTTTGCGAAGTCGATCTTCACTGTCATTCTTTTTATTCAGATGGTTACAACTCCCCTGCTGGCAGAGTTTTTGAAGCCTGGCGGCGCGGCATGAAAGGCATAGCTATTTCCGACCATGACGTAGTTGATGGTCAGCGGGAAGCCATTACCGCCGGAAAGATTTTTGGAATCGATGTCATTCCAGCTATTGAATTTTACACCAATCGCCCCGGAATTGAGATTATCGGACACTTTCCGAATGTCAAGCATTTTCTAAAAGTGCTCGATTCCGGCACATTTGATAAAGTTTGTGAGCCCATCCGGACAGCCAAAGCACAACAACTTCATGCTATGATAAAACGAGTACCGGAATGTTTTGCTAAACTAAACTTCAATGCTGAAATCAACCCTTCAGATATTGATCAATTTATCCGCAACGGAGTTTCCACCAAAGGCGATATCAGCGTAATCATGTGGCAGAAATACAGCACAAAATTAGCTGACGCAGCTTTGTGTGTCGATGTCAAAGATTTCCATTCTCTCTACACCACAAAAGATAAGATGTTGAATGTGCCTCTGGAATTGGATATGGATATTTCTCCTGAGGCTTTTGTAAAACGAATCAAGCAATGGGGCGGACTTCCGGGAATCGCTCATCCCACCGAACTGCGCAAAAAAGAACAACTCGACAATGAAGAATCATATAAAATCATCTGCTCTTTGGCGGAATGCGGCTTACAAACCCTTGAAGTCGATGGCTGGCGCAACGCAATATGTCCTGAAAGCGGATTGCCGCAAACTGAAGTATTCGAAGGTTTACGTCAACGCTACAATCGCGAACATGAGAAGCAATTACTGTTCACTAATGGTTCCGACGACCACAACCAGCCCGGCGAAGGTCTCGAACTGGGCTGTGGCAAAGACAATAATCTCCATCCTGAATTTGGAAAATATGAAAATATCATCAAGTTGAGAAATAAATATTGATTTTCTTTAAAAAAATATTGTATTTTCTGCATAAATGGCTATATTAATTTTTCCTGTTCGTGATTGCACCCCCGATCATAGCGAAAACGAATGGCGATGATGCATAGTATTTTAGTTCAAAAATAAAAGAAATGAACCAAAAAGTTGAGACTTAAAAATGAAAACTTATTTAGCAAAAAACGATGAAATCAAACGTGAGTACATCTTGTTTGACGCATCTGAAGCGCCAGTAGGCCGTATAGCGGTACGTATCGCTAACGCTTTGCGTGGAAAAGACAAGCCGACATACACACCTCATGTGGACACCGGCAATTTTGTTGTAGTAATTAACGCTTCTCAAGCGGTTTTTACCGGCAAAAAGAGTAAAAACAAGAAATATGTTAATTTCAGTGGATACCGTGGCGGCTTGAAAGAACAGACCGCAGAGCAAATCCGCGAAAAAGACCCTGAGCGCATTATTCAAGACGCTGTTTGGGGAATGATGCCGCACGGAAGACTGGGTCGCGCCCAATTCCGTAAACTAAAAGTTTATGCTGGCAGTGAACATCCGCATGAAGCACAAAATCCAACTAAAGTTACTGTTTAAGGAGTAATTATATATTATGGCTGTTAAGACTGAAGAAATTTGGGCAACTGGTCGTCGCAAAGCCGCGGTAGCGCGGGTTCGCATCAAACCAGGTACAGGCAAAGTAGAAGTTAATGGGAAAAAATTAGGTCAATATTTTCCGACTGAAACTATCGCGACTTTCATCTTCCAACCTTTAACGGTTACTGGAACTGAAAAAAATGTAGATATTTTTGTTAATGTACAGGGCGGCGGACTTTCCGGCCAAGCTGGCGCAATGCGTCACGGCATCGCTCGTGGATTAGTGAAAATGGACGCTACTTTACGTCCAGTTTTGAAAGGCTCAGGATTATTGACTCGTGACGCTCGCGTCAAGGAACGTAAGAAACCGGGACAACCTGGTGCTCGTAAACGTTTCCAGTTTTCAAAACGTTAATTTCACCCTACATCACATACATATATTTGAGGGTCGTACATGGCTATTCAGGTTGCTGTTATCGGTGCTGCCGGTTATGCCGGTGAAGAACTGCTGAGGATTTTAACTCGTCATCATCAAGCTGACGTTGCTATCATCACATCTCGTAAATACGCGGGTCAGCCAGTAAGCACGGTTTTCCCACGCTTCACGGGAAGCGACCTGAAATTTTCTGCTCCTGATGTAAATCAAATTGCTAAAACATGCGATATCGTCTTTCTGGCATTACCGCATGGATTAGCGGCAGAATATGCTATTCCTCTACTAAAATCCGGGTTGAAAGTCATTGACATCTCTGCAGATTTCCGTTTAAAAAGCCCCGAAAAATACAAAGAATATTATCAAGAAGACCATCCTGCTGTCGAACTGCTTTCAGAAGCTGTTTACGGCATGCCGGAACGCTACCGGGAACAGATAAAAAGTGCTAAGCTGATTGCCTGCCCCGGTTGTTATCCTACCAGTTCAATACTTCCCACTGCTCCATTACTTGAAGCTGGACTTGTTTCTCCAGACGGAATTGTAGTATCCAGCATGAGTGGAGTTAGCGGAACGGGTCGCAAAGTCGAGTTACCATACATTTTCTCTGAATGCAATGAGAGTCTTCGTGCATATGGAACTGTAGCGCATCGTCATTTACCTGAAATCGAACAAGAAATGGCATTAGCTGCCGGACTTGACCGTGAAATCGCAATCAATTTCCTACCGCATCTCGTACCGGTCAATCGCGGCATCAATTCAACGATTCTGCTCGACGCGAACGAAGGCTGTACTCTGGGAAAAATCGCCGAAGCATACGAAAAAGCTTATGCGAATGAACAATTTGTCAGGGTTCTGGGAGCCAAAAAGTTTTCCGACACCAAATATGTAACAATGACTAATTGCTGTGAAATCGGCTACAATATTGATCCTCATACCAATAAAGTTATTTTGACCAGTGCCATCGACAATCTCACCAAAGGCGCCTCAGGTCAAGCTGTTCAATGCATGAATATAATCTTCGGCTTCGAAGAGTCAGAAGGGCTCATTTAGTCTTTTAAATTTAAAAACCGCTTGACCGCGGTCGCTCATCCAAGGAGCGAAAGCCTTGGTCGTCCGTCTAAACGGACGAAATTTAAGCGGCATTTTGCCGCGCATTAGACCAATTCAATTCTCGAAAAGACGAGGCTTTCCAAAAAGAACGAAGTGATTTTTGAAAAGATGCGAGCGGACGAGTCACTAAAACCATGTTTGTAGTTCCGCCTTCAGGCGGGCTTTTCTAGAGTCTAATTGTTTTACAGGTCGCTAAAGCTTCCCAAAGCGCCGCCTAAAGGCGGAACTACAAACAGCTTTCTAGATATTTTTTCTTTGCACCTGTTTATACGGATATTATTTTTATTATTTGTTTCGCGATATTTTTTTTGCTGTCCATTGCTATTTCTATTTGCTTGCCGTCTTTGGATAATAATGTTACGGCGTTAGAGTCTGAGGCGAAACCTCTATCTTTTTTGCTTATATCGTTCGCCGCAATCCAATCAAGATTTTTGCGCTGCATTTTATCTTGAGCATTGGCTAGTAAATTTTCACTTTCAGCCGCGAAACCTACCAGTACCTGCCCTTCCGGTTTATTTTTGCCTAGATTCAACAAAATATCTTCCGTTGGCTTCAAATCTATCGTCAGATTACCGGAAGTTTTTTTGATTTTATGATCGCAAACCTGCTTGGGAGTAAAATCCGCGACCGCCGCCGCCATGATGACTAAATCCGCGTCAGGAGCTTCCAAATAAACAGCTTTTGCCATTTCGGCGGCGGATTCCACCTTAATCAAGCGTACATTATCCGACACATTTAAGTTTACCGGACCGCTGACTAAAACTACTTCCGCATCGCTTTCAGCGGCTATCGCGGCTAAGGCATAGCCCATCTTTCCGCTTGAACGATTTGAGATGAAACGGATAATATCAATTTTTTCACGGGTCGGTCCGGCGGATATCAATATTTTCATTTATTTTTCTCTATATAAGAGGGTTTTTATCAGGGAACTGACTTGGGTGCCGCAACAAACGACAGTCTTGACACATAAAATTTTCAAGTCCGTAAATAACAGCTTTTTCCTCAGCTTTACGGATATAAACTTCGCTGCCCTCAGGGATTTCGATAGTATCAGGATTATTATCCGCGACCATGACTCCGGGACCACGAATTATTTTAACTCTGACGACAGCAGTTTCCGGCAAAACCAGATGATTGACAACTTCGGTACTGTTGCTGAACGCCAAACCCAGACCAGTTTTAAAAATACTGTGCGTAATACTGCGGTAATATGCGGTACTGCCATGAATAGTCGCCATTCCCACCGCATCGCCGACAATTTCATTGGCGTAAAGTTCATCATCAATCCAGACCCGGTAACGCATAGCTCTGCCGCGATTATAGTTATGAATAAAAATATCGTTGAGCCCGAGTATTTCTTTGCCGCTAAAACTGCTGTATAATTTTGAATTGACTGTTTTAGTCGTATCTCCGCCACAAAAATCATCAAGTTGTTTTTCGTATGAGTGCCTGTCGCAAAGCGGTGCTGTTTCCTGATCTCGCAAGGGTAGTATCGGAATTCCGGGATACAAGCGTTCGGCATCCAGTAAAGCACCGTCGCCGCCGTGCGCGATAATTAATTCCGGCACATTATCCGTCAATTCAAAATTCCTCGCTTTTAACAAGGGAATTATATCATCAAGATGTTTTCCAATAAGTTTGACTTGCATAATTACTTTTTCCTTTTTGCGATTATCGCGTAAAGTACTGCGGCAGCGCAATTCCCGACATTGATTGATTCTTTTTGTCCTAACATTGGTAAACTTATCACCGCATCGCATAATTTCAAGGCTTCTTCGTCAACTCCCAGAGCTTCATTACCCATAATTATCGCTAAAGGATAGTCGTAATCATATTCCCAGGCAAAAACACTGTCCTCTGTGCATTCCACCGCGAGTATCTGTTTAACACCCTCCGCTCTGAGCTGTTTGATTGCCTCGACCGAGTTTGTCATCTGGCGACAATCCACCATTTTATCCGCGCCCATAGCGGTCTTTTCAAGTTTCGAATGAGGCGGCGCAGGAGTATAACCGCAGGCAATGATTTCTTTCGCTCCAACCGCTTCGGCAATACGAAATATATTTCCAGTATTAAATGCGCTGCGTAAACAATCCAATACAATCGTGATTTCCTGCTTATCTTTCATCAGTCCCTCTGTTTAATATTTGAAAAACAAATAATTTTGTTTTTCAGAACATTTCATGCTAAAGTACCGCACATCATCTGCATTCAGCTCGAACGCTCGCATCTTTATGAAAACTCACTGTGTTTGTTTTCAGAAAGCCTCGTCTGTTCGAGAGCGGTACTTTTCAGGCGCAACAAGTTGCGCGAATTTCGACCGGACTGTTGCCTTTCGCTTCGCTCAGGCTCATTGCTTCGCAAAGTGAATCGGCGACCGCGGTCAAGCGGTTTTTTTATTTTAAAAGATTTATTTAGGAGATTGCTATCATTTTTTCTATTGACGCTCTGGCTTTTTCTATTATTTCCGCTTCGAGAATTATTTCTGTTTCCATATTCTCCAGGGCGTTTAAAACGTCGTGAAGTTCGATGAGTTTCATGTTTGGACAAATGGCTTGCTCGGATACCGGGATAAATATTTTGTCCGGGGTTTCTATTTTTAGACGATGAATGATGCCAAGTTCAGTGCCGACAATTATTTGTTTCGCGTCAGTTTCAGCGGCGAATTTCAACATACCGCCGGTACTTAATGAAACATCTGCCATCTCGACTACTTCCGGTTCACATTCAGGATGCACCATGACTAGCGCATCAGGAAATTCTTCTTTGCGCTGGTTTATCATTTTTTTGCTGATTCGCATGTGGGTAGGACAAAATCCCGGCCACAACATTAATTCACGCCCTAGATCACGAGCGACATTCGCTCCGAGATTTTTATCCGGCAGGAAAATTATTTCTTTATCTTTTGGAATTGAAGCCACTACTTTTTCAGCATTAGCAGAGGTACAACATATATCGACTTCGGTTTTTAACTCGGCGGTACTGTTGACATAAGCTACAGCGACAACACCGGGATGTTCTTTTTTGAATTTACGCAACTGATCAGCAGTCGCCATGTCCGCCATTGGACATCCAGCCTCAGCGACGGGGAGCAAAACAGTTTTATCAGGAGAAAGAATTTTAGCGGTTTCTGCCATAAATCTGACACCGCAGAAAACTATGACATCGCATTCCGCTTCTTTTGCCTGAATACTTAAACCAAGCGAGTCACCAACATAATCGCCGATATCCTGCACTTCACCCAATTGGTAATTATGTACTAGAATAACTGCATTTTTTTCTTTTTTCAACTTCTGTATGCGTCCGATTATTTCATTCTGATTTAATTCTGTCATCTTATATATCCAGTTTAATAATTTTGGAGCCGCCCATGGCTTTATTTTTTTCTTGTAAAATTTTAATAAGTTCTTTAATAAAATAATCTATATCAGCTTTATTGCTATATTTCCCGACCGAAAAACGCAAAGCTCCGTAAAGCGCCGCCTTCGGCACATTCATAGCTTCCAGTATTCGCGAAGTATCATTAGTTCTCTCGTTACAAGCTGCTCCAGTCGAAACCGCTATCCCGCGCCGATCAAATTCTTCCGATAAATTTTTGGCGGAAAATCCCGAAAAACTGATATTCGTCGTATTGCATATCCGCTGTTTGCGACAACCGTTTATAGTCGCCATTAGGCATGCTTTCATAATACCGCGTTCCAGATAGTCCCGCATTTCTGTGCAATGCGCCGCATAAACATCCAGTTTACCGCGGGCAATCTCACAAGCAGCTCCCAAGCCAACAATTCCCGGCAAGTCATAAGTACCCGATGGAGCTTCAAGTTCAATTCCCGAACGCACATAAAGTGCTCCAGCTCCTTTCGGTCCATAAATTTTATGTGCAGAAAGCGACAATAAAGACGCTCCCAGACTGTCAACATCAAGCGGCATTTTTCCCGCCGCCTGAACCGCGTCATAATGCAATGGAACATCATATTTTTGCATGACTTTCCGAATGCTCTCAAAATCCTGAATGGTTCCGGTTTCATTATTGACCAGCAACAATGAGACCAAAGCCACGTCATTATCAAGTGCCTGCTCCAACGCTTCCGCATCAATCAAGCCATCACGGTTTACATCAAGGTAAGTTACTTCAAAACCATCTTTTTTCAAGCGTTTGCAAGTATCATAAGTCGAACTATGTTCAACTTTTGAAGAGATTATACGGGTTTTCCCCTTAAGAGCTAATTCGGATATAGCCAGATTGTTTGCTTCGCTGCCGCCGCGGGTAAAAATAATTTCATTTGCCGTCGCGCCGATCAAAGCGGCGACTTGCTCGGCGGCAAGTTCTAATGCCGAAGCAGCTTCTCTACCAAAAGAATGGCTACTGGCTGGATTGCCGAATTTTTCAGAAAAAAACGGTAGCATCGCATTCAGCACTTTCGGCAAAACCGGAGTCGTCGCATTATAATCAAGATAAACTTTTTTCATGATTTCAAAAGGATTATTTTTGGCTGGCTGTTAATGCCTGATCAAAATCAGCGATAATATCTTCGATATCCTCAATACCAACTGAAACCCGGATAAACTCAGGGCTTATACCTGCCGCGGTTTTAGCTTCGTCAGATAATTGCTGGTGAGTGGTCGTCCACGGATTGATAACTAGAGTACGAGCATCTCCGACATTAGCCAGATGTTTTGCGACCTTGACTGAATCTATGAAATTACGAGCCGCCTGCTCGCCGCCTTTGATACCGAAACCAAATACTGAAC
>JAHOYW010000145.1 GCA_019038735.1 Victivallales bacterium
AGTTTTTATTATCTCAGTCAGTGAGCCGTCAGCACAGTTTTTTATAAATTTGTTCCAATACCATTTTTTGTTCATTAGTAAGGATCTACCCTTTTTTGACGGGTAAACGACTGCCAGTTCAGGAGCTAGACCTTTTTCTAAGTACAATCCACAGAGCATAGCCGTGCGTTCTTTGTTTGCCCAGGAACAGTAGATTTTATTGAACTGATAAAAGGGTAGGGCACTGGATGGCACGAGCCACCAGGCGGAGCTTTCAGGTTCGAAGCGGTTGAATGGACGGCGTGCTAATTTGCAGTTCGTTGTCATTGCGGATTCAGCAAGAACATTGCATAGACGATGCGGATTGTTTTTTTCGCAGTACAACATTATTCTATCCGTAGCTTGCGGGTTAATTGCCAGTTTAACAGGCCTTTTACACCGTAAACAGCCAAAATAAATAAAAGCGGCATTATCGGCATTCTGAAACGCCAGTCGAGATTTCCTATCGGTAATATCCAGAAATAGCCCATCAACAATGTACCGAAAATAAGTTTTTCATAATGTTTTTCAATAAATAAACGTATAATCCCTGCGACCATTGCCGAGAATAATACAAAATAAAAGATTAAATAAACAAAAGTCGCAATCATTGCGCCGATATTATTATTGAAATAATGATTGAATGCCGCTAGTAAACCTTTGCGCCGCAATACGTCAAGAGTGCCGCGATTGCCTGAAATTATATGCATGCGTTCAAAAAGCGGGGTTATATCCGGCATGAAAAATTGAATCATATCCCGTGGCGCCCACAAACAAAATCCCCAGAAATTATCCAGCAGGATTTTACGACCAAGTCTGCCGGCTGAAGCATTTTGTTCAAAAATATTATCGCCTTCGATTTGCTTGCTTAACTGAGTCCGCATATCGTTAAATGGAATATTATTTTTCCATGACAAATAACTTCCTGCTTTGTAGTAAAGTAAATTGAAACCAGTGATTGTTGTATAAACAGGATAATCATATTTGACATAGTTTCGAGCTGTCCAGAAAATTGGCAGGAGATTGGCTCCGACAATAAAAAACAGCACTAAAACGACTTTTTTCTTTTTCCAGAGCATCCATATTGCGAATAATAAAAACAAAAGAATACTGATTGGACGGCAAAAAGTCGCGGCTGAAAGAGCTAAACTTGAAATGATGAATTTATCAGAAATAAAGTAATATATACTCATCGTTAATAGAAAAATAAAGGCAATTTCTGAAAGCGGCACTGATCCTAAAGTTATCAGTCCAGGGGATAAAAATATCAGTATCGGCAGTGCGTAGAAATATTTTATTTTACATTTTTCCGTAAGCCGCATTCCAAACCAGGTAATGCCGAAAATGAACAAAAGATTCGCCGCTAAAAAAGCATAATCCCCCAGGAATGAAAAAAACATCAGGCAAAGCGGGTAGCCCGGTATGCGTCGGCAAATAGAAGTGTTTATTGAATCAAATGTAAAATTATTGCTTAAATTTTGTCCGAGTTCAAGATATTCTGTAGTGTCAGGAAAAGGAAAATTTTTTACTCCACCCGCCAGAGTCAAGACAAGGACAGCAACACAAGGCAATAGAGCCCATAGGATATTTATAGTAATTTTACTATTTATAAGCTTCCGCAATTTTTACCTCAATGCTAGCTGAATTATCATGTATTGATTTTGTCGCAGCTTCAAGAGCCGCAACGACATGATAGCCATTTACTCCGTCACTAAGCGGCTTTGTATTGTTTAGAATGCAGTCGATAAAATGATTACATTCTTCTTTGAGAGGTTCACATTGTTTGACTCGTGGTATAAAGATTTGTCCATCTTGAATACTGAAGCGGAATTCAGATAATGTACCTTCAATCTGCTCTGGCATATCTGCACGGCAAATAGACTTATCAAAAATTCTAACAGGTTCGGAAGGAGACATGTCATCCCATATTAACATTTTTTTGTCACCAACAACAGTTATTTGACGCACTTTGCTGGGATGTAACCATGATGCCAGTATATTACATTTTATCTTATTGGGATAATTAAATGTCGCGTTTACAATATCTTCAATATCTGGGTTTAAAAGAGCACTTCCGTTCGCGGTTGAGCTTTCAGGAACTGCATCAAGCCAGTAGTTAAAAATAGAGACATCATGTGCGGCTAAGTCCCATAGTGCGCTTGCGTCCGGTCTAACCGGACCGAGATTGGTGCGTTGACCGTGAATATATAATATTTTACCGAGTTCGCCGCTGGCGATTTGTTCTTTTACAAATCTGATTCCAGCATTATACAAAAATACATGACCGACCATAAAATGAACATTATTTTCTTTAGCAATCTCCACTAACTCCAGAGTTTCAGCAGAAGTCGGGGCTATTGGTTTTTCAATGAAAAGGTGTTTTCCATTTTTTAAAGCGCTTTTAGCTAATTTAAAGTGTGTTGCCAGAGGAGTTACGATTACAACCGTGTCAATACCGTTATCAGCAGCCGTTATATCTGTACTGTTTTGTGTGAATTCAATTCCCTGTTGGGTTATTTTTGCTTTTTTATTTACATCTTTATCGCAAACAATTTTAATGTTTACTTCAGGATGATTACTAAAATTTCTCAACAGATTTGGTCCCCAGTGACCGAGACCGATTATTCCCATATTAATCATTTTTCTATTCCTTATTTATGAATTAGTTTTGCGGGGTTTCCAGCGTAAGTGCCTGATATTAAAATATCTTTTACAACAACACTTCCTGCGCCGATGATTGCGTTATCGCAAATGTCAACCGGCAGGATTGTCGAGTTTGAACCAATTGAAACATTGTTTCCAATATTAGTCTTTTTCCAGTCTTGCGGATCATATGATGGCGCGCCGTCCTTAAACAGGTCATTAATGAACATTACTCCATGACCGACAAAACAATCATCGCCGATAGAGACAAGTTCACAGACAAAGCAGTGAGATTGAATTCTGCTGCGGTTTCCAATATTTACATTTTTTTGAATTTCCACAAAAGGACCGACAAAACAATCATCCCCGAAGTAACAAGAGTAGATATTTACTGGTTGAACCACAGTGAAATTTTTGCCATGTTCGACATCTATTATCTTTGATTGATATTCTTTGACTTGATTTTCCATATTTTCCTCTTTGCTTTTAGCGTAATCCAAGACCGACAAGTAACCATGGTTCCAACATTTCCCACCAACCGATAAAAGGCTTTATCTTGGAATAATTCGTTTTCCTTTCAGGATATATCATGCTTATGGGTACTTCGATACAGCGGTATTTGAGCTTCAAGGCTTTAGCGTAAAGATAATATTCAAACTGATAGTGCCATAGCCATTTTTCCTGCCAGTGGACTTTAGGGTTATGTATCAGGTCTATCTTGAAAGCGCGGTAGCCACAACTTGCGTCAGTCAGTTTTTTTCTGAATAATATTAATATCATTGTATTTACTATCAAGGGTATTGAAAGTTTTCTAAAAGTCGGCAGATTCGGGGAGTCTCCGCCCGGCAGAAAACGACTGCCGGTAACATAGTCGGCTTCCCCGTTTTTTATCGGGTCGATAACGCGGTGCATTTGTTCTGGGATCATTTTGCCGTTTCCAGCAATATTTCCAACAACATCACAACCACGTTTCAAAGCTTGTTCAACCCCTATGCGTAAAGCATAACCAATGCCGTAGTTTTTGTCAAGCTTGATAAAATCAAAACCGGATTCTTCAATTACTTTTTCAGAACCATCATCACTGCCGTTATCGATGATTATAAACTCATCGGCGGGCATTGTTTTACGACACCTTTCCAAAAGAGCAGGCAATTCTTCTATCTGATTGAAAACAGGCATAACAAAGAGTACTTTCATTATTTCACCTGATCAATAATTGTCACTAAGACTTTTGCGACTGTCCTAACTTCTTCTGTAGTCATTTCAGGGAACATTGGCAGAGAAAGAATTTTCCCACACAGTTCTTCGGATACAGGGAATTTTTTATTAGCAAAGGTTTCATCTTTATAAACGAGTTGCTTATTGATTGTAACCGGGTAATGGATGCCGGCAAAGATTTCATTTTCGTGTAGTTTTTTTAAGACTTCATCGCGTGAAATATTTTTGAACCTTATTACGAACAAGTGAAAATTCTGTAAACAGCCATCTGGAGTTTCCGGCGGTAAGACTATTTCATCACAATCTTTTAGCAATTCACGATATAGTTTTGCGTTGTTATTACGACTTTGATTCCACTCGTCGATATGTTTTAGTTTAAAATCGAGAATCGCCGCCTGAACGTTATCCAAACGTGAATTGCCTCCCGGACGATCGTGAATATATTTTTTGCTGCCGCCCCAGTTGCGTAAAGCTAGAATTTCATCAGCAATATCATCATCGTTGGTGGCAATAGCTCCGCCATCTCCAAACGCGCCAAGATTCTTACCCGGATAAAAACTAAAAGCGGCTCCGACACCTAAACTTCCGCATCTGCTACCATTCAATTTGCTACCGTGAGCTTGACAGGCATCTTCGATGATTATTACTTGTGAACCAAATTTAGCTTTGATTTTTTCAATATCATAGGGGTAACCATATAAATGAACCGGCAGGACAATGTCAGGACATGGACCATCATAACTGTCAATATCCATTTGATAGGTATCAGGGTCAATATCACACAGAGCAATTTGCGCACCGGCATTAGCGATAGCTAAGGTCGTAGCAATGAAAGTATTATTTTGAGTCAAAACAATTTTACCTTCTGCTTGGCAGGCTTTGAGCAGTAAAGTCAAAGCGTCAGTACCGGAACCAAGTCCTAAAACATGCTTAACTCCCAAAAAATCAGCAAAATTTTTCTCAAAATCTCGCAATTCCTGTCCCATTATGAATTGACATGAGGAGCATACATTAAGTAAAATTTCTTCATATTTATCTGAATACCTGCTAAAATTACGTTGTAAATCAACTAATGGAATACTCATAAAATAATAACCTTCTTTTGACATTAAAATTAAAGTATTGATACATTACTATAATAACTTCAACGCGGATAGCAAAGAGAATAGAGATATTTTATAGAATTTCGTTTGTAAAAATGCCTCTTTCAGTTTATTGTTTTATATAAATAAATTTGGAGATTTTGTAAATGGACTTTACTTTTTTAGCTGACCGGATTAAAACTCAACTCCTGGAACTTCAAACAGGCAACAAGCCTTTGTGCGTTATTCGCGGCAGCGGCGGCTTCAATGATGAACTTGGAGAAAGTTATATCATTCCTTTTTCTGATGTTATTTATCTTTATAGTCGTAAATTCAGCGACCCTGACTTTAAAGTTAAAAGTGTGATGATTGCCGATATTGAACATTTACTATTGAAGCAGGAAGCCTTTAGTGCTTTATTGTCGATTGATGTTGGCAGTGATATTACAAATCTTAAAATATCCAGTGCGGAAATCCCAAATGCAGAACTGATGCTTGAGAAAATTGATAGCTGTAATGACCTTGAAGAACAATTTTCAGACTCTGAAGTTTATGATGGAGCCCCAATCTCTCCGCTGCTTGGTTTGGCAATTCTTTTAATGTTTATAGCTACGACTGATGACGATATAGCGGATGAAGAACAAGAATTTATCACAAAATTTTGTAATGACGATGGGCTTTATAATAAAGCCTATGAATATTATCAAAACAATACTTTTGAGCAAACGCTTGGATCTTTGGTACTCAATGAACAGCAGAAAATGTGTTATCTTGCCAATATTATTGAATTAGCTATGGTTGATGGAGTATTTGACAGCAGGGAACAGAAAATGATTAAATGTTTTGCGCAAGCCGCTGACCTGACTGAAGATCAAATTAGAACAATCACAGATGTCTTATTGATAAAAAATCAACTTTCAATTCTATAAAATAATAAAGGTTTAATATGAAAATATTTAAGAATTCACCGCTGAGGATTATAGCTGGTGTTATGATGTTAGCCGCTGCATTTACAATAAGCGGCGCGAATTCATGGGAGGATAGAAAACTATTTTCAGATTCCGCTGACGATGTTGTTTATTATGTGCCGCAATTTACAAACTTTAGCGCAATATCTACTCAGGAAATGCACTTCCTGAAAAAAACCTTGAAAGACGCTGAAAAAAATAACGCGAAAGCGGTAATTTTCGAAATAGATACCCCCGGCGGAAGCGTTAAGACTGCATACGAATACGCTTCGATATTAGCAAAATCCAAAGTCCCGGTGATCGCTTATGTCAATCCGCACGGGATCTCAGCAGGAATGATTATCGCTCTCGCCGCTAATCGTATTGCCATTGACCCGGCTGGGGTGATAGGTGACGCGATGCCGATTCAGATGACTGCTGGCGGGATAGTTCCGATTATTGACCGCGAACAGAAACACAATCGGGAAAATCTTGATAAGGAAGACGATGAAAAGAAAGAAGAGAAAAAAGAGGAAGACAAAAAGAAAGATAAGCTAAAGGAAAAAAATCCAGATAAAGTTGTTATTGAAAAGATGGGGAAAGAATTAAAGAGACTCAAGGACAAACTGAAAAAGAAAATATATAAGAGTAGCGATAAAGATTTGGCTAATCAAAAATTTTTGACCGTATTCTTTAAAAAACTTGAAACCTATGCTGAAAAAAATGATCGTCCTAAACGGGTTATCCGTGCAATGGCTGATCCTTATCAAAAATTAACCATCGAGCGTGATGGATATAAACATAGCAAAATATCACCTTTGACACTGTCCGCTAAAGAAGCGAAAAAATTGAAAGTCGTTGATTATATATGCGATTCACGTGAAGAATTACTGGAAAAATTAGGCTTGAAAAACTGTCGTGTGAAAGTTATTAAAAAATCCCCGGTCGATCAGATTGTGTCATTCTTGACCTATCCGGCAATAGCGGGTATTCTTATTGCTTTGGGCTTGGTCGGCATATATGTTGAAATTAAAACTCCCGGCTTTGGCGTCCCCGGTTTGCTTGGTGTTACCGCGCTTACTTTGTTCTTTCTTGGACACATGGGCACAGGTGCTTCCGAGTGGGGACCGATTGTGATCTTCTTTGTCGGCATGGTTCTGCTGGCATTGGAAATATTTGTTATTCCGGGCTTCGGTATTGTCGGCTTATTGGGATTGACTTGTATTGTTATTTCATTCTTTGCGGCTTTCGGTTTTAAGAATTTTGCCGCGGCATCTCATACGGTCGCTTATTCTTTATTGGGGGCGTTGGTCACGATTATTCTACTGACGGTGTACGTCCTGCCAAAATCCTCGATGTTTAAGTGGATACGACTGGATACCGTTCAGAAGCGTGACGAAGGGTGTATGGCTCATAAAGATGTTTCTTCCGATTTACTGCATCAAACAGGTGTCGCTCATACTAAATTACGCCCGGTAGGTTCTATTATGATAAATGAAAAAATTTACGAGGCAAGCACTCGCGGCGGCTTTATTGAAAAAGGCGAAGAAATTGAAGTAATCGAAGCAACACCAATGAAAATAACAGTTAGAAAAGTTTAAAAATAAATATAAAATTTTAGCTCAATTCATAAATATGTAGCCGCCTCTGTCTCTAGAGGCGCACACACGGCTAGGGACAGCCGTGGCTACATTGGAACTGAGAAGATATAAAAAAAGTTTAAAAATAAATTATTAACTAAAAAGGAGTTGATTATGGGTCCTGTAATCGCAACATTACTTATTGTCGGAATAATATTTGTTTTATTCCTGTTTATTAAATTTATCCCGGTTCGACATTGGATCGCGGCGGTATTTTCAAATGTAAAAATAAGTATTTTTACATTGATTGGAATGCGCCTGCGGCGAGTTCCGGCTGAAATAGTAGTTAACGCGCTTATTCAGGCTGAAAAAGCCGGAATTACTGTTGATAGTAATTCCTTGGAAGCACACTTCCTCGCTGGGGGTAACGTTGAACGGGTCATTGATGCCTTAGTTGCCGCTGATAAAGCGAATATTGAGCTATCACTTAAACGCGCGACAGCGATTGACCTCGCCGGACGTAATGTACTTGAAGCTGTAAAAATGAGTGTTAATCCAAAAGTTATTGAAACTCCCGAAGTCGCCGCGGTTGCCAAAGACGGTATCCAGTTAAAAGCGATTGCCCGGGTAACGGTTCGCGCTAACCTTGACCGTTTGGTCGGCGGGGCAGGGGTGGAAACTATTTTAGCCCGTGTCGGAGAAGGGATTGTAACGACTATCGGCTCAGCGGCTAAACATAAACACGTTTTGGAAAATCCTGACTCCATATCAAAAGTTGTACTGGCAAAAGGTTTGGATTCCGGTACTGCATTTGAAATTCTGTCTATTGATATAGCTGATGTTAATATTGGTAAAAATATTGGTGCTATACTGCAAACCGACCAAGCGAACGCTGACAAGAATATTGCTCAGGCTAAAGCTGAAGAACGTCGTGCGATGGCTGTCGCCCAGGAACAGGAAATGAAAGCCAAAATCAGTGAGATGCGCGCGAAAGTAGTGCAGATGGAATCTCAAGTTCCGCTCGCTATCGCTCAGGCATTCAGAAGCAATAAAGTTCAACTGTAAATTTAAAACGAGGTAATATATTATGTTAACATCTATAATTGGTGCAGCCCCGGTAGGAACAACGGTGGCAGTTGGCGCAGTTATTGCGATAGTCGTCTTTTTAATTATTCTCTTTGGCGTGGTTATTCCACTGCCATTGTGGATAGCGGCGGTTTTTTCCGGCGTTAAAATAAAAATAAGTTCATTAATCGGAATGCGTTTGCGTCGAGTTCCGCCGCAAGTTATTTTGACCGCGATGATTCAGGCGGTTAAAGCCGGTATTCCGGTAGATTCAGATTCGCTTGAAGCTCATTATCTCGCCGGCGGTAATGTTTTTCGCGTAGTGTTCTCACTAGTTGCCGCGGATAAAGCCAATATCCCTTTGGATTTGCAACGTGCTACAGCGATTGACCTCGCTGGACGTAATGTGCTTGACGCCGTTAAAATGTGTGTGAATCCAAAAATTATCGAAACTCCATTAGTTTCAGCAGTTGCCAAGGACGGCATTCAGCTTAAAGCTATCGCCAGAGTAACGGTTCGCGCTAATATCGACCGTTTGGTCGGTGGTGCCGGTGAAGAGACTATCCTTGCCCGTGTTGGAGAGGGGATTGTAACGACTATCGGCTCGGCAACAAGTCATAAGAGTGTTTTGGAAAATCCTGACCTGATTTCTAAAGGTGTTTTAGCCAAAGGGCTGGATGCCGGTACAGCATTTGAGATACTGTCTATTGATATTGCGGACGTTGACGTCGGCAATAATATCGGTGCTGAACTTCAAATGGCACAGGCGAATGCCGACAAAGACATCGCTCAAGCTAAAGCCGAGGAACGTCGTGCTATGGCAGTTGCCAACGAACAGGAAATGAAAGCTAAAATTCGTGAAATGGAAGCAAAGCTCGTTGATGCTGAAGCGGAAATTCCAATGGCTATTTCTGAATCCTTAGCCAGCGGCAATTTAGGTATCATGGCTTACTATAAAATGAAAAATATCATGGCTGATACTGACATGCGCCAATCTATTGCCGGTCCTGACGGCAAATCAAAAAAGTAGGTTATTATGGAAGCTTTAGGTCTTATATTTGGTATAATTATTGCGATTATTGTAATTGTTTCATGGGTTAAAAATCTAAATCCACAGGGCGATTCCAGTCTGCAAAGTATTGTTAATCGTGGACTCGCGAATATTTTGGGTGAACAGAATAATGATACAAGCGAAGTCAAGATTTACGATGAAAACGGCAATATTATAAACTTTCAGAATGATACTGAAACAGGTGATGATATGCAGGATGTAATTATTTATGATGAACAAGGAATGGTTATGACTGACAATTCACAGCCTGCACCTGTTTATGAAAATAAGAAAGCTCCTGAGGCAAATCTTGCGTACGAAACAGAAAGCGAAGCCATTGACACGGAAGATCATGCGAATATGTATCATGATTTTATCCGCTCCAACGGCGGTTCATCAATAGTAATCCAGGAAATACTCGGCAAGCCAGCAGCATTACGCGAGTAAGAATGTAGCTCAAGCGTCTCGCTTGAGTATATTTGTAAGCTTGCGGCGCAGTCGCTTTGGAGTGCGCAACCCCCGTTGCGCTTTCAATTTTCGATAAAGATTATGTTTATCATCGATACTGTCTTGGAATTTAAAAGCGGCACAGGGGTGCCGCAGTCCAAAGAGCCTTACGGCTCGGGAATTAATTTTCAGGATGATATTCAAAACCATATAATAACTTGTTAGGCAAAAAAATGATAAAACCTGACAATTGAATTTTATTTTTTTATTGTTTGGAATTATTTAGTTTAAATATCTGAAAATAAATCCTTGATAAAAGTAAATATATATTGATATTTACTTTAATAAGAATTATAGTAAGTTAAGGCAAATTGATAATTATATGACTTAAACTTTTGAGATATTGTAAATTATATGAAATTTGAGTGGGATAGAAATAAAGAACGAACTAATATACAAAAGCATGGTATAACATTTGAGCAGGCTTCATATGTTTTTGCTGATCCATTTGCTTTGAATTTATATGACAGCGAGCATTCAGAGAATGAAGATAGATGGGTATTATTAGGTAAATCTTTAAATAGAACCCTGCTGTTAGTTATTCATACTTTTAGAGATAATGATAATATAGAATTTGTCAGAATTATTAGTGCAAGAAAAGCAACAAAAAGAGAAACCCAATTCTATAACAAGAGGTGCCTAAAATGAAAAAAGAATATGATTTTTCAAATGCAGAGCAGGGGAAATTTTATAGACCTTTAGAGGAATTAGATATTCCAATTTATTTAGACCAAGAAGTAAAAAACTTTTTTCTAAAAAGTATAAAAAGTCAAAAATCTGATTTTTCTTTGTGTGATACTGTTAATTCATTAATCAAACAAGATATTGAAATTTCTAAAAAATTGGCTTACTAAAAGAAGTCGTTCTTACCTGAAAAACTTAGTTTGCGTATTTGACAAAAAACTTTTTCTCTCATGATATTGTATTGTCAAATTTTAGGGCTAAATTATAGACTTTACGGTTAATAATCAATTAAATAAACAGGACTAAATAATGGTTGAATTAGATTTTTCAAAAAGTGATGATGGCTTGATTCCGGCGATTGCGCAGGATTATAAAACTGGTGAAGTTCTTATGCTCGCATATATTAACGAGGAATCATGGGCGGAAACTTTAAAAAGCGGTTACGCTACTTATTGGACGCGTTCCCGCCAGAAGTTGTGGAAAAAAGGTGAAGAATCAGGTAATCTTCAGGAAATTAAAGAAATTTTGATTGATTGCGATGATGATACTGTGGTCTTTAAAATCAATCAGATTGGTGATGCCGCTTGCCATACCGGACACCGCAGTTGTTTCTACAGGAAAGTTGATGGCGACAAAATAGTTACAGTCGGGAAAAAAGTTTTTAACCCGGAAGACGTTTATAAATAGGACTAAAACATGTCAGCTTTAAATTTGCCGCAGCTTATAGAGGAATTAGAACAGAACTTTCCTGATTTGCCTTTAAAGTATAACGTGAGTTGGAGCGATATGACATGGCTTGGCGTAGGTGGCGAAATAGCTATTGTAGCCGAACCAAGCGATGATATTACCCTATCGGAGATTTTACAATTCTGCCACCGGAAAAAGGTGGCAGTTTTTGTAATCGGCGGCGGCACCAATATTGTTGGAATGGATAAAGTTTTTGATGGTATAGTTATCAAACTCGCCCAAAATGATTTTATCCGTATAAAAGCCAGAACTCACCACCTGACTGTCGGTGCTGGAGTAAGACTTTCTGACTTAGTTGTCGGTGCGGCACGGCGAGGTTTTGGTGGAATTGCTCCGCTAGGACCGATTCCAGGCACAGTTGGCGGAGCTTTAAGGATGAATGCCGGAGCGCATGGAGTTGTTATCGGGGATTATGTCGTGGATATCTGTGGTTATGATATGACTGGTGATGCTATAGCTATTAACGGCAAGGAGATTGCCTGGGATTATCGTTCAACTGATATTCCTGATGAAATAATTATTACCGGTGTCATCCTGAAACTTCCACTTGCATATAAAAACAGCGAATTAGAAAAAATTAACGAAGAGAAAAAACAGCGCCGAGCCAGTGATCCTTCAGGACGAAGTGCCGGTTGTGTATTTAAGAATGTATCTTCAACTGATCAGGCAGGCAGGCTTATTGATGAAGCCGGACTTAAAAGATTTTCTTGTGGTTCCGCCTGGGTCAGTAAAAAACACGCTAATTTTATTATTAACCGCAAACATGCTTCCGAAAAAGATGTTATTGATTTAATGTGCAAAATGCGATCTACTGTTGCTGAAAGAACAGGTTTTTATTTACGCCCGGAAGTGATTTTCGCTGATCCTGCTGCTTTGGCAGATATTCAAGCTGATTCTCATATTCCAAAAGTCGCGGTACTAAAAGGCGGAGACAGCAGCGAAAGAGAGGTTTCTCTCAAATCTGGAGCGGCAATTGCTAATGCTTTGCGTAACGCCGGCTACATCGTTGATGAAATTGACATTCAGACTTGTAAATTGACGGATTCAATCTTGAATGCCGATGTTGTTTTTCTGGCTCTTCACGGTTCATGGGGGGAAAATGGCGATATTCAAAAGTTGCTGGAAGATGCAGATAAAAAATTTGTCGGCTGTGGCAGTACGGCAAGTCGTTTGGTTTTAGATAAAATATCCAGTAAAAAACTAATGGATAAAGAAAATATTCCTACTCCCAAATGGTGTGTTATTAGTGAGTCTGACTCAAACTTAGCGGATTTTATGGATTTCCCCTTGTTGATTAAAGCTCCGCGCGAAGGTTCGACTGTTGGAATCTTTGTTGTCAATAGTCAGGATGAATATGACAAGGTTCTGCCGGAAGCTTTTAAATATGATTCAGAATTATTATTAGAACAGTTCATAAAGGGTAGAGAGTTGACAGTAGCGATTGTCAATGATGAAGCCATGTCTGCGGTAGAAATAGTTACGCCGACAGGTTTTTATGATTACGACGCTAAATACATCCATAATAATGGAGAAACTAAATATTTATGCCCACCAGATTCGGTATCAATTGAAACCCAGAAGCAAGCCGCGGAAATGGCAATGAAATTTTACCATGCCGCCAACTGCCGGGATTTACTTAGGGTGGACTTTATGATTGATGGTGATGGCAAAGCATATATGATTGAAGCTAATAATATTCCAGGTTTCACCACCAATAGTCTAGTTCCAAAAGCTTTCAAACAAAGCAAAGGTTCAATGGAAATGCTCTGCACAAACTTAGTGCAGGCAGCCCTGAAACATTAAAGTCTTGGTATAATTTTCTGATTATTAAGATAACTCTTCAACATCCGCTTTGTCTTTTGATCTTGAAGTTGATTTCTTATTTTTTATAAGATCATTTTTTCCAATAAAAGAAACTTCAATATTTCCGTATTTCCCCCTGATACAGTTTTTCTTTGCTTCCGTAAATTCTACGCCATCAATCTGATTGAGAAAATCAACTCTAACTGGAGCGACCCCAAAAGTAACAATATTGCCATCAGTTGAGAATAGAGCCTTGTCGAGTTCTTTTTTAGGAAAACCAAATTTTTCGAGAGTTTCTACTATTTTTTCAATATTATCACGCGAAGCATCGAAGAAAATATCAATATCTTTCGTGAAACGTGGAAATCCGTGAAATGCCACAGCATAGCCACCAATAATCATATAGTCAGTGCCGCTTTCTTCTAGTAACGCTAATAGTTCTTTGAAGTCTTGCTGGATATGCATATAAAAAATTCCCTGCTTCCAGACGTAATTGCTCTAGGGCATCCAAACGATATTCCGGTGTTTGGTTTTTCCAGAAAATTCTGTCTTCGATAGCTTGTTTTTCGCTAGTTGTATTTTTTATTATTTTTTCCATAATATATAATAAGCTAAGAATTATCTAATATCAAGTTTTTTTAGCCTTTATCTATGACGATGCTTTTTCTCTGGAAAGTTGGTATGTCCAGATCTTCGCCTTGATGGCTTATTGGAGAAGTATTTAAGAAGATTCCTCTGGAAATATTTTGCAGTGGTAATTCGGCTTGTTCTAATTCTGAACCGAAAAGACTGTCAAGTTTTGGTTTTTCTTCCTGCACTGGAGACTTTTCAATACCGAAATTCATGTGCTGTGTTGCTTCTGGCGTGATAAGGGTTTTATCAAATTTTATAGCAATAGCACTTATTTGTACTTGATCTTTATAATTCTCGGCAGTGTTTGCGCCGATAATTAAATTGCATTCAGGACTGACAAATTTCTCAAAGGATTCCAGAGTCTTTTTGGTTTCGTCAATTTTTAAGTCCTTGCCACCAGTTAATGAAACTATTACAGTGTCGGCTTCTTTTAGCTTTTCCATACCGCCAAGCAAGGGTGAATCAAGCATTCGCTGAAGCGCGATATGATTCCGATTTAGACCGTCACTTGAATTTGCGATACCTACTCCTATACTGGCAAAACTCTTCTGTTGATTCAATGCTTCTTTGATGTCGGTCAAACTGGCGGCAAGCAGATTTTTATGACTGATGATCTCACTGACTCCGATAATTGTTCTGGCAAGTTCATTATCTGCCATTTTGAAGGCTTCATCAACGGGGGTGTCGCCAGACAAATTCGTGAAGAGTAAGTCATTCGGCAGGTACAATAAAACATCAGCTACGGGCAGTAATTCCTTGATGCCGTTTTCAGCTATGCGGCGTTTACTGTGTCCTTCAAGGGAAAAAGGCATGGTTATGATAAATATTGATGCTATGTTAAGTTTTTTGGCTATCCCTGCACATGCCGCGACGCCTCCGGTAGCGGTTCCGCCACCAAGTCCACCAGTAATAATCAACAGAGAACTGTCGGCGAGGAGGTCTTCAATATTAGCGCGTTCGCGGGATATGGAACGTTGTCCTTCGATAACATTTCCACCACAGCCCTTGCCTTGACGCCATTTAGAATCGGCAAGGAATTTCTGTTCGTCCTTAAGCGGGGAATTATCCAGTATATCTGAATCAGTATCAACTGCCAGTAATTTTAAATGCGTGGCATATGGAGAATCTGCCAGTCTGCTGACAATATTGACTCCGGCACCGCCAAGTCCTATTACTGTAATTATTTTTTTATTTTCAGTTTCTTGTTCCATGATCTCTACATTTTAATTGATTTATATACGTCTGACAGCGAACGCAGGAAACGACTCGCCGCACCGTCCGCACTGTTCAAAAGTTTTTCCGCAATACTGCTTTTCTGTCTGGAATTAACTATTTGATTAAATTCTTAAGCATATTTCAAAGTTCCACAGAGTGTGGAGTA
>JAHOYW010000063.1 GCA_019038735.1 Victivallales bacterium
CCGCCAGTACCGACTCCCGCCACGAAAATATCGACATTACCCTCAAGTTCGTCCCATATTTCCGGTCCGGTTGTTTCGTAATGCACTTGTACATTGGCAGGATTCTTGAATTGCTGCGGCATAAAAGCATTGTCATACTCGCTTAGTAGCTCACCGGCTTTTTCAATAGCTCCCCCCATACCCTCTATCGCCGGGGTCAAAACTATTTCCGCTCCCAGATGACGCAAAAGATCTCTGCGTTCCTGCGACATTGATTCGGGCATTGTTATAATTAACTTATAGCCTTTCGCCGCCGCCGCCATCGCAAGTCCCAGACCTGTATTGCCGCTGGTCGGTTCGATAATCAATGATCCAGGGCGTAGTTTACCTTCTTTTTCCGCCACCTCAATCATTCCTACCGCGATTCTATCTTTAATACTTGATGTTGGATTAAAAAATTCCATTTTGGCATAAATTTGCGCCGCTTCATCATTCAGACCGCCATGATACTTAACCAAAGGAGTTTTTCCGACCGCGTGCGAAATATTTTCGTAAATTTTCATATTACATATTCCTTTATTTCAGAGTTTAAATCAATAATTTTAGCTAAACTAAATTTTTTTGCTTCCCGTTGAAAGCTTTCAGCAAGCATGTGCCACGAAGCTGATGTTTTGCATTTATCCAAATTTATACATCGCTTATCCTGATCCATACAGCTTACAAGCTCCAAAGTACCTTCAAACAACTCAATAAAATCCAGAATACTTACACTCTCAGGTGCAATATTCAGCTTGTAACCTCCTTGACAACCTCGTTCCGTAACAACCCAGCCGGCTTTACGAAATTTAATCATTATTTGCTCCATGTAAGGCTCTGATATACCCTGCACGCTGACAAGCTCTTTGCCTTTCACAGCTTTTCCGTCCGGCAAAGCCTCTGCTAATTGCAGTATTATGCGCAGACCGTATCTGGTCTTTGTCGAGACTCTCATATTCTATGACCTTTTTTTGCAATGTTTACATTATTACTAGGGTATATCCTGCAAGCTCAATGTCAAGTGTTTTTATCAAGAAAAGTCAATTTTATATTAGTTTTTTGTATGACATTAGCAAATAATAGCAATTTGCAATCTAAGAGATAGTATCTCCGATGTAATATTTTTATGGAGGGCGAGACTCCGTCGAGCCGAGCATTAGCGACATTAGCGGCTCGACGGAGTCTCGCCCTCCAAGTGAAATTCGATAGTTGAGATTTTTTATACAGTCAAATTGATTGGTTGTTTACTAGCCTTTAGATTGCAAATCGGTATAAGACAAAAAGAGGCACCTGCAAAAGCATCCTTGGATACTCCCGCAAGTGCCTCGAGAGGGGGTCTAAACGATTATTTCCCAGCCATCATTGCTTCGATGTCTGCTTTCACTTCACCCGTAGGTTTAATATCGAAGTTTTCAACTAAAACTTTGACAACATTTGGAGAAAGGAATGCCGGGAGAGTTGGTCCAAGACGAATACCTTTGACTCCGAGATAAAGCAGTGCCAGCAATACGATGACCGCTTTCTGTTCGTACCAGCCGATGTCAAATGAGATCGGCAGATCGTTAATATCTTCCAGTTCAAAGACTTCTTTCAGTTTCAAGGCGATAACCGCGAGAGAATAGCTGTCGTTACATTGTCCAGCATCAAGAACGCGTGGAATTCCGCCTATATCGCCAAGTTTCAATTTATTATAACGATATTTAGCACAACCCGCCGTCAGGATAATAGTATCTTCCGGCAGTTGTTCGGCTACTTCCGTGAAATAGCTTCTGCTTTTCTGACGTCCGTCACAGCCAGCCATGACTACAAAACGTTTGACCGCGCCTGATTTAACCGCGCCGACAACAGTGTCCGCTAATGCCATGACCTGATTATGAGCAAATCCACCAACAATAGAACCAGTTTCGATTTCTACCGGAGACTGACATGTTTTGGCTAGTTCAATGATTTCGCTGAAATCTTTAGTTCCGCCGTCCGTACGGTCGGCAATGTGCTTCACGTCTGGATAGCCAGTCGCGCCAGTAGTAAAGATTCTATCTTTATAAGCATCTTTGACTGGAACAATACAGTTGGTAGTCATCAGGATAGGACCGTTGAATGAAGTAAATTCTTCGGCTTGCTTCCACCATGCGTTACCATAGTTACCAACCAGATTGTCATATTTCTTGAATGCCGGATAGTAGTTAGCAGGAAGCATTTCACTATGCGTATAAACATCCACGCCAGTTCCCGCAGTCTGCTTGAGTAATTCTTCCATATCCTTGAGATCATGACCGGAAATGAGAATACCAGGTTTATCACTGACTCCAATATTGACTTCAGATATTTCAGGATTTCCATAAGCACCAGTATTAGCCGCATCCAGCAAAGCCATGGTAGTAACGCCAAACTCTCCAGCTTTAAGGACTAAAGCGACCAATTCATCTGCTGACAATTCTTTGTCCAAAGCAGCGAGACCTTCCACCATAAAGGCATAAATAGTGTCATCTTCTTTACCCAGCATTTCCGCATGGTGCGCGTAAGCGGCCATACCTTTCAAACCGTAAGTCAATAATGAACGTAAAGAACGTACATCTTCGTTTTCTGTTGACAGAACGCCAACACTTACTGCCTTCGCGGCGTATTCCGCAGGAGTACCACTCCAAGTAACACACTCCGGCACTGAACAAGCACAAGTGCCCTCACATTTTACTTTATCACGCAATGCTAATACTTCAGTAATAATTGCTGAAATAGCATCATTATCAAAGTTGGCATTTGTAATAGTTACAAATAATGAACGCGTAATCAGTTCGCCAATCTCTTTATCATTGGCTATTCCTTTACGATCGGCGACAGTTGCGAGACCTCTTAAGGCAAAGATCAACAAATCCTGCAGATTGGCTGTTTCTTCTTTTTTCCCGCACATTCCTGCGACAGTACAGCCCGTATTTTTACAGGTCTCCTGACATTGATAACAAAACATACTCATGTTTTATCTCCTTTTTATGGGTTTATTTTATTTAAAAAAATTAGCTATCAAATTTTAATGTAACTAATTTGCTGCTTACGCCTTTAATCAATTCAAGCTTGCGTTTGAGTTCTTCAAGCTGTGCATCTTCCCCGACCAGTTCACAGATAATTAATCCGTGTTCTGAACAATCTTTTTGGACACCTTCATGCAAGCCCAGTCTAGTCTTTATCAAACATCCCCACGCAGTAAGAGTTTTTTGTACATTTACTGCGGCGTCTTTACGATGATCAACTAAAATCAACAATACGTTTTTCATAATCATTTACTCCTTTTTTGGGTTATATGTTTATTTTAGACGATTATTTCACCACTAAGTGATATAACATCAACGTTTACATCCAAGTCTTTCCCTGATGCCGCCAAAGCTTTACGAACAACCATTTCAGTACCGCCGCAGCATGGAACTTCCATTCTGACAATTGTAACTGATTTAATGCTCTTCTGTCTAAAAAGTTCAGTCAGCTTTTCAAGATAAATATCCATGGAATTATCAAGTTTCGGACAGAAAGTGATGACCATTTTTCCTTTCAAATAATGTCGGTGAAAATCTCCGAAAGAATATGGAACACAATCTGCTGAAATCAAAAGATCCGCATCGTCAAAGTAAGCCGCCATCGGATTTATCAAATGCAGTTGAATCGGCCATTGACGCAATTCAGATGCGATCGCAGTGCTTGCGGTTTCAGCTTCAGCCGCCGGTTTACGACTGAGCAATTTAGCTAAAGTTCCCGGACAGCCGCCGCCACATGCTTTTGGAGCTTGTTCATTCCAATCAGGTACTTCAACATTACTGGCTTTTAAAGCATCGAGCGCGATCTGGAGAAGTTTAGTTTCCTTATGATCTTTCAAATGTTTTAAATGTGCCTTGATAGTGTTTGCGCCTTTAGGAATGATATTTTTCAGCATAACTGTTTGTTCGTCATACGCTTCCGCTTCACGTTCAACAGTTTTTATCGCTCCCAAGGGGCATTCGCCAATACAGGCACCAAGTCCGTCACAGAAAAGATCACTAATCAAGCGGGCCTTACCATCAATAACCTGCAAAGCACCTTCCGGACAGTTGGGAATACATTCACCGCAACCATTACATTTTTCTTCATCAATTTCTATAATTTGTCTTTTCATTTTTCTAATCCCTATTTTAATATTTTCTTTTCAGCTTCCCAAAGTTTTTTACCTTCTTCAAGAAGGTCAAACCGACATCCGCTCAAGCCCCATTGTTTTATCAAGAGCCTCATTGGACCAAAAATTATTCTGAATAACGCAATCGAATCAATGTCATCACGAATCTCTCCAAGCTTTTGCCCCGCTGATATTACCTTATGCATCTCATCTTTATGTGAATGCATGATGTTTAACACTTTTTTTGAAAGTTGTTCATCATCCTGAAAATTCTCTTCCGCAAACATTAATTTAGATAAGTTGGGATTTTCAACACATCTTCTGTATCTATCCAAAAGAAAAAATTCGATTTTATCTAAAGAACTCAAGTCTTTTATTTCTTCTGAATTAAGTACATCAGTAGCAATTAACTCAAATGAATCAAGTATTGTCATCAGGATTTCAAATTTATTTTTGAAATGACGATAAATAGCAGGTTCAGAAATTCCAATAGTCTGAGCAATATTCTTTATCGTCAGATTTTGAATTCCCTTATCCGCTATCAAGGAAACTGATACATTTATTATTTCCTGCTGCCTTGCTGTCAAATCCATCCTTAAAACCTTGTTAGTTAATGCTCACTAACTATATATCGTCAATCAAGAACTGTCAACATTTTTTTAAACTTTTTTTAATAAAACCACTTATTTTATTATGGACAAACTCCTTGCAATCAGACTTATCCTCTTTATTATGAACATTTTAGTAAGATAAATAAAATTATTTAGCATGAGCAATTTCAAGTGCCTTTTTTGCCAGTTTTTCACCTAGCTCAGTCGCTTCCTGCAAAACTTCCTCAGTCGGTACAAACTGGCATTGCAGTGGTTCTTCGGACAATAATTCGCAATTCATAGCAGTTAAATATTCCATTATCGCGTGTGCGCCGCCCTTCTTTGCCCAACCGTATGAGCCAAAAGCGACCGCGGCTTTAGATTCAGGAGCCAGCCCTTTTAGATAAGTCAGTGCTTGAGCTACTTTCGGCATCATTCCTTTATTTAAAGTCGGAGAGCCTACTGCCATCACCGCACAATCAATAACTTCATCAGCCAATTCTGTAATATTAGTGCTCTTTAAATCATGTTTCTTAACACAAACTCCATCTTGTCTGGCTCCTTCATAAATCGCGTCAGCCAGTTTCTCAGTACTTTTCCACATGGAATCAAAGAATATCAAGACTTTTGGCTCAGCCTTGCAGACAATCCAGCGTTTATAAGCTTCAATTATTGTTCCCAGATTCTTCCGCCAGATAATTCCATGACTTGGCGCGATCATCTCAATATCGAGTCCGGCAGCTCGTTCCAGAACTTTGCCAACCTGTTTTCCGTAAAGCATAATAATATTGGCGTAATAAGTTTTTGCTTCCTGCATGACTTCGTCCATAGGAACTTCATCGTCAAAATGTTCTGATCGGGCATAGTGCTGTCCGAAAGCATCCATTGAAAACAAGAGTTTTTCTTCCGGGATGTAGGTAAACATTGATTCAGGCCAATGCGCCATTGGGGTATTCATAAAGGTCAAAGTATGAGAACCCAGTGAGATTTGACTTGCTTCGTCAACTATTTTGAACTTCCATTTTGCAGTATCATAATACATGGATAAAGTTTTCTGGCACTTTGCGTTACAGACTAATTCCGCGTTTACACATGCTTCCATTAAGACCGGTAAAGAGCCTGAATGATCAGGTTCAGCGTGGTTGCACACCACATAATCAACTTTATCAAGAGCCGCAATCATAGCGATATTAGCGAGCAAATGCTTAGCATAGAGAGCTTTTACCGAATCAATCACCGCGATTTTTTCATCTTTTATCATATAAGCATTATAAGAACTGCCGCGACTGGTACGATAACCGTGAAAATCTCTTATATCCCAATCCGTATATCCAACCCAATAAATATCTTTCTTAAGTTCTACTTTCATTTTTGTATCCTATTTTTATGTTTTTATAGTAGTTGCAAACCATATTATTTTTTTAGATTTCACCATTGTCGCGGGAAACTCTTTCCCACTACTTAATAATTCCTTTTTCTTTTTACCTTTAAGTAAAAATAAAACCATTTCCGAATCCGCAATCGCCGGATAGGTCAGCGTTACCCTTGGGACTTCCGCTTGTACCGCAAGCACCAATTTTTCTTTTTCGTGCAAAGCCTCAGAACCAGGAAAGAGAGATGCTGTATGTCCATCTTCCCCCATTCCAAGCAGAACAAGATCAAAAAGTTTTTTTCTCCTGTTATTGATTTTAAATTTATTTAATTCCTCAGCATAGCTGATTGCCGCCTCTTCCGGCGACAATTCTGTTTTTATGCGATGAATATTTTCCAGCGCCACCGAAGCTTGTCTCAGAAAGGCATTCATAGCATTGCCGTAATTGCTCCTGTTGTCCAGTTTATCCACGCAGCGTTCATCGCTCCAGAAAAAATCTGTTTTATTCCATGGAAACTGCAAATCGAGAAGTTTACGATAAAGCGGCAGCGGAGTTTCTCCACCCGCCAGCACCAAAGCAAAGCTCCCTGAATATGATATTGCCTTTTCTGCGCTTTTGCAAATTAATTCCGCGGCAGCAGCATACATTTCTTCTTCAACAGGAAAATAATCTACTCTTTTTTGCATATTCTATCAAATCCTTTACTGCCAAAAACATAATTTTCGGGTTTTATTTTATTTTCCTCTATGTAACGCAGAACCGGAGTGAATATATCCCATGCCGCTTCCAATTCGTCATTTCTGATGAACAATGCTTTTTCACCATTGATAACGTCAAGCAGTAAACTTTCATAGGCCTCAGGAATAATTGCATCGCCAAATGCGGATTTATAACTCAAATCCAAATCTTTTTCCTGAAACTGCATTTTTAACCCCGGCACTTTGCTGACTATATTAAAATGAATACCCTCATCAGGCTGAATACGGATGATTAATTCATTAGCTGGCGGACAATTATCAAGCTGACAGAAAATATTTCCTTCAGGCTTACGGAACAAAATACGTATCTCATTCTTTTTAGCATTCAATCCTTTGCCGGCACGGATAACAAAGGGTACATCCCGCCATTCAGCATTATCAATTTTCAGTTTTACATTAACAAAAGTCGGCGTAAGTGATTTGTCCGGCACCATCGGGTCATCAGTATAATTAGTATATTGCCCCAGTATAAGGTCTTCGATATTGACAATTTCAATATCATGCAGAACCGCAAGTTTTCGATCTCGAATGACATCCGCGTCCAGTGATTCCGGCTCGTCCATAGCGACTAAAGTAACAAGCTGCAATAAATGATTCTGGACAACATCCCGAATAATTCCGTAGTTATCAAAATACCCGCCACGCCCCTCAACTCCAATATTTTCCTGCCAGTCGATTTCGACACATTTAATATATTTAGAATTCCAAAGCGGTTTGAATATTTGATTGGCAAAACGCAGAACCATAATATTCTGCACCATTTCCTTACCCAAATAATGATCGATCCGGTAAATCTGTTTTTCAGAAAATTCCTTGAGCAGTTCGCTGTTTAATTCATCTGATGAAGCACGGTCACGTCCGAATGGTTTTTCTATGACTACTCGTACCCATTTATCCGCATCACTGCCAAGCAATCCAGCCATAGCAATACTTTTTGTAAGCATTGGAAATATTTCCGGAGGCAGAGCCATATAAAAAATTCGATTAGCATCTTTTGTTAAATGTGAAGCAAGGCTATTCAATCCATCAATGGAATCATATTTACCATTGCAGTAATAAGAACGCTCAAGAAATTTTTCAACAAAATCACCACAGGAATGATCAGGAGTATAACGGCAGGTGAGATTAGGCATTATCTGCTCTTTGAATTCAGTCTGACTAAGCTGACTGCGCGCAAAACCGTAAAATTTCACTTTTTCAGGCAATAATCCTTGTGAAAACAGGGCAAAAAGGGCAGGAAATATCTTAGTTTGCGCGAGATTTCCCGATGCTCCCAAAACAACTATATCAAGATTCTTCAAATCCTTTTTCATGTCTTACTCCCTTTATATTTTCCCATGCTTTTGCCAGCAAAAACTGTTCTTGATATTTCCTGATATCTTTATTTGAACCGACCATCTGCACACCAGCCAAAACACTGCCTTCATAAATACAAGCGCGATAAACTTTCAAATCATCAGCATCAAGACGTTTTTCGTCATCATCAATTTTTGGAACTTTGCCAATGGAGTAAATCTCAAAATCTTTATATTTGAAACGTACAGGCACTGGCTGCACTTCATATATCTTCATCTTTTCATTATTCAAATAAGCCAGAACATTAAGCCCAACTGTTTTGCCCTGCTGTAAAGATTCTTTGGCAGAACATGCTGTTGGACGAGAAAATTGTGCTATATCACCCGCCGCAAATATTCCTGGAGATGATGTCTGCATATTTTTATCAACTAGGATTTTTCGGTCTGTTTTAATACCCGCTTCATAAGCTAGAGATGTATCAAATCCAGCACCAAGAGACAATACGACAAAATTACATGTCACTCCATTTTCATGTTCCATGACAACTAAAGTTTTATTATCAGGGGTGTCTTCAACAGCTGTAACACTGTTATCAAGAAGTAAATCCACATTGCGCTCACGTAATTGCTTTTCAATCAACTCAGAAGCATGTTTAGCAAAATTTCTCGACATCAAATGCTTCGTTTTTTCTATAATAACAACTCGCAAATCATTATCTTCAGCCCGCAGAGCTGCTTCGATACCAATAACACCACCGCCGATAACGGCTATTTTTTTATTTGATTTTATCTGCTCTCTTATATGAAGCGCATCAGAGTAAGTCCATAATGGGAAAATATTTTTAGAGCTGCTCCGTTTACAAAAATCAGGAATTACAGGACCGCCGCCAATAGCAATCACTAAAGCATCAAACTTTTCATTACTTCCATTTTTCAAACTAATCTCAAAATCACGCTTAATGGTCTTTACTTTTGAATCCAGCCTGAGATCAATGCCTTTTTCCGCATACCACTCAAGTTTATGCATGAAGATATTATCAAGCTGCTTGTTCCCAAATGCGAGTTCAGGTAAACGCGGTCTATAATAAGGAAGGACTTTTTCTGCTGAAAAAAGAGTAACTTCCACACCTTTTCCGGCTATAACTTGAGCCGCTGCTACTCCAGCAGGTCCGGCTCCTATTATTCCAACTCGCATGATAATTTACCCCATAAAATTAAGAAGCGGTCAAATGACCGCTTCTCTTTTATATCAATGTTTTAATCTTCGACAGAGAAATCCTCTTTACCGACGCCACATTCAGGACACACCCAGTCATCAGGGAGAGCATCAAACGATGTTCCGGCTTCAATATCATTGTCCGGATCACCGATTGCAGGATCATAAACATAACCACATACATCACATACATACTTTTTCATTGTCTTTCCTCTCTTTTTTTAATGCTTAGCCAAGTAATCAGCGACACCATCAGCACTTGGATTCATTCCATCTTCGCCTTTGTGCCAGTTTGCCGGACAAACTTCACCATTTTCTTCAAAGAACTGCAGTGCGTCAACCATACGCAGTGCTTCATCAACGCTCCTGCCTAAGGGCAAATCATTAATGACACAATGTCTGACAATTCCTTCTTTGTCAATCAGAAATAAGCCACGCAAGGCGACTTCTTCGCCAAATAACACGCCATAATCCCTAGAGATATTTTTTGACAAATCAGCTACCAGCGGGAATTGGATATCACCGATTCCACCATTCTCCGGTTTAGTGTTTTTCCATGCGAAATGACTGAATTGTGAGTCGACTGAAATTCCCACCACTTCAACGCCGCGCTTTTTGAATTCATCAAGCTTCCGGTTAAAAGCGATTATTTCAGTCGGGCAGACAAATGTAAAATCCAATGGATAAAAGAATAAAACAACATGTTTGCCACGCAATGACGACAATGAAAAATCTTCTTTGATAGTATTATCCGCCATTAGCGCTTGAGCAGTGAAATCCGGGGCTTCTTTAGTTACTAAAGTACACATATCTTATATTCCTCGTTTATATTTTGCTTTCCCAGAGTCCATGCAGATTGCAATAGGCTCTGATGGTTAATCCTGCTTGTGTTTCGACATAAAATGCCGCTTCAGGAGCTTCGCCCGGATGTAAATATTTGCGATTGACATAATCGCCGTTAATTACTTCAACCCATAAGATCGAGTGTTCTTCAGTCATCGGATGAGCTACTGAACCCACTTTGACTAAAATCCCACATTCTTGAGATTCAAGTATAGGGACATGCTTTTCTACAGCCGCGTCCACGCTATTGGCTGTCTGAAGTTTCATCGGCTCACCGCAGCAGGATAAATCATGACATTTATCACTACAGCAACATGCGCCCTTGATGACTTCAATAATCATTTCCTTACCACATTTATAAACTTCCATTTGTTTCGTCATAAGACTACTCCTATTCTTATTGTTATGATATTTTACTATTGTAAAACATCGTTTAATTCTTCAAAATGCGCTTGAGGATGCAAGCAGGCTGGACAAGTTTTTACTGCACTATTGCCTTTATGCACATATCCACAGTTACGGCATATCCACTCAGTCTCCTCTTCCTTTTCAAAGATAGTTCCGTCTTCCAGCTTTGCAAGCAAAGCGAGATAACGCGCTTCATGATGTTTCTCCGCTACAGAGATAGTCCTGTAAGCCGCCGCAACTGCCGGAAAACCTTCTTTTTCCGCGACATCAGCAAAACCCGGATAAAGTGCGGTCCATTCTTCGTTTTCACCGCCAGCCGCCGCCTTCAAGTTTTCAGCGGTCGTACCGAGTTTTCCTGCCGGATAAGTTACAGTAATTTCTAAACCGCCGCCCTCAAGAAATGTGAACATACGTTTTGCGTGTTCTTTTTCCTGAGTAGCCGTAGCTTCAAAAATTGCGGAAATTTGCACATATCCTTCTTTTTTCGCGATTGACGCAAAATATGTATAACGATTTCTTGCTTGAGATTCACCCGCAAAAGATTTCAGGAGATTTTTTTCTGTTTCAGTTCCTTTAATACTAGCCATTTTTTCTTCCTTTTTTTGATTGTTTTATTAAACTGGTGGATTAAAAACTCTTTGTCCTAATTCACGATCCAACAAGAAAAGCGAATCGCCGACTAATTTTATTTGTTTTACTACACTCATTACGCTTTCTTCTTCTTCAACCTGCTCGCCGACAAACCACTGTAAAAAATTCAAAGTAGCATGGTCGCTGATTTTGCCGGATTGATCGACTAAATCATTTATACGCTTTGTAACAATTTTCTCGTGCTCAAGCGCATGTTCAAAAACCGCCAGAGGAGAATCCCATTTGTGTTGAGGTTTTGGAATAGCGTCAAACTCAACATTTTCACCACGGGAATGCAGAAAATTATAAAATTTATCTACATGGGCAAGTTCTTCTTTTACCTGAATATCCATCCAATTGGCAAAACCGTTTAAATCTAAAGATTTCAAATATGAAGCCATTGAAAGGTAGATATAAGATGAATATAACTCAAAATTCATCTGACTATTAAGACTTTCTATTAATTTCTTATCCATAATTACACCTTTTTGTTAATCCCATTTATTATTTGCTTCATGAGCATTACGCTCACGTTCTGCCTCATTTTTGATTTTATACGCACAGTCGCGAATGACTCCATACAATAATCTGCAACCATCATCTCTACTGTCGCGCTCACCCTCATCCGCAAGGATAATCAAGTTCCGCACCAAATCTAAAGATTCCTTTATATGTTCATTACATAACTGTTTCATAATATTACCTTTAGTAGTTTATGCTGTTTCTTACAGCTGATTTTGTGCCAACTTCTATCGAAAGAGGGTTAACTTGTTTGTAATAAACACCATAAATATAAAAAACAGCACTATTTAAATGTCTCATTATTTATTTAATTAATGAGACATTTTTATTGACAATTAACACATTTAGTACTTAATACATACTCATAAAGTGTCTCACTTGCTAAACGATACATTTTCAATTAATGATACAGATAATCCACTTAATGAGACAGTTATTTTTGTTCATTTAGGAAACGGTACAATGTAGCGCGTCCAACGCCGAGCAGTTTAGCGGCTTTTTGTTTATTGCCCTTAAGCTGTGCCAAAGCCTCTTCAACTTGAGCATAATTTAATTTGCGTTTTCGGGTTTGTTTTTTTGGAGTTTCTTCAAGATTGACATTAAGCCAATCCCAATTAGAACTTGCCGGCAAGTGAATTAATTCAATAACGCTTCCCTTGCATTTCAGCAGGGCGTATTGAATCCAGTTCTGGAGTTCACGAATATTTCCCGGCCAATCGTATGCCAGAAAAGCATTGATTACAGGTGATGAAAAATGAATTTTTTCACGTCCAGCCTCTTGTGCCGTCTTTGCCAGCAAATATTCAGCTAAAACAACAACATCACTACCGCGTTCACGCAATGCCGGCAAAGTCAAAGGGATTACATTCAGTCGGTAAAACAAGTCTTCCCGAAAACGTCCTTTATTCATTTCCTCAGTCAAATTTTTATTAGTCGCGCTGATTACTCTGACATCAACCTTGAAAGTTTTTTCACCGCCAACTCTTTCAAAGGTTCCCTCCTGCAGTACACGCAAAAGTTTCACCTGCATAGCTGGAGAAATATCACCGATTTCATCAAGAAAGATAGTGCCTCCGTCCGCCAGTTCAAAACGTCCTTTCTTATCTCTAATCGCTCCAGTGAACGCACCCTTCACATGTCCAAAGAGCTCACTTTCGAGGAGATTTTCCGGCAATGCTCCACAGTTCAGGGGAACAAAGAGTTTATTTTTCCGCGAACTTTGCTGATGTATTGCTCTTGCCGCGAGTTCTTTCCCTGTACCACTTTCGCCACAGATTAATACAGGGGCACGGGAATGAGCAATATCTGAAATAGAATTAAGGACTTCCATAATTACCGGAGAAGTTCCAATTATTCCATTAAATCGCTCAACTCCGGTAGCTATTTTCGACAAATTCTGTTCCACACTCAGATCACGTACGACAGCCAGAATACCTTTCGGAATATTTTTTTCGTCGCGCATCAAGGTCGTTGTCATTTCACAAATACGCTGTTGACCTTCTTTGCTGGTGAGCTGCATTGTCCGACAGTCTTTTTCCGGCAAATCACTGCAGTCACTTGAAGTGCAAAACTGGCATTTTTCGCCACATAAGGGCTTAGCGAAAACCTCATGACAGTCATTATTTAAAACATATTCTTTTTTATATCCGGTAAGTTTTTCCGCAGCTTTATTAAAATAATATATATTGCGGTTCAGGTCATGCGCGATAATCGCGTCAGAAATATTATCCAGAATCAGTTGCGAATCAGTTTTTGAGGAGACAAATGCCGCGAAATATCCATTATCAAAAAAAATATTGACTTCGCTCTGTATTTTATCACGCAAGTCCCGTATGGACTCAAGAGTTTCTTGTTGATTTGTATCTTTAACTACATTCCAGTTTATAAGCGCAGGATTCCCAGGAAGAATCGGGCAGCCACTGAAAGAACAATCGCAAAAAGCAATAGCCACATCAAATACCTGATTTTCTATTTCACTGATATTTTTCGCATATTGCGCGGAAATATCAATATCAATTTCCTGCATAACTTGCACTACAAGCGGATTAATTTTGGTGGCATTGATTCCGGCACTGACGATATTGACATAATCAGGAGCCTTACGACAGGCAAAAGCTTCAGCCAATTGACTACGGCAGGCATTGTTATTGTCAACAAATAAAAGACCACTCATAAACACTCCACAAAAAAATTGAGACATAAATATTGCTTAATGATACAGTAATATTTAAAAGCACCTATGTCAAGCATCAAAGGATTACGATAGCCAAAGCGAAAATTATTCCTAAGATCATAATGTAGTTTTAGTATCAGATTTTGTTGGAACATTCTCTTCAGGCTCTAACTTCTGAATATGTTTAAGGCTTGTTTTTTTCGCCTTGAGCGCTTTTTTAGGAATAAGTTTTTCCTGCTGTTTTTTCTGATCATTTAATAGTTTTTCTAAAGAATCCTGGTCGGTCTCAGAAGAGTCTATAACTTTCCCCGGCTTGGATTTCACTTTATCTATTGGGACTTTATGCTCTTCGATGGTTAAGTCTTGAATATGTTTAAGACTTGTTCTTTCTACTTTTTGAGGTGTCGTTGGAATCAGTTGTTGCTCCTGCTCCTTTTCCAATTTTTTTAACGGTACTTTGCTGTTATCAGGCATTCTCAAAGCACGAGGATCATTCGGGTCTTCAACTTTTGGTGTAGCTTTGTCTTTATCATCCTTTAATAAATCTGCTATAGGATCGTTCTCATCGGAAGCGGGTAACAAATCATTATTTATTCTGCTTCTATATTCTTCGATGCTCAATGTCCTTTTGCTTCTTTTTTTGGTCGTTTTATATTTTTCAGACACAGCCTGATACTCATCATCACCAGTGTTTATGCTGTTTTCTGAATCTGTAGCAACCGCAACTTTCTTGGTTTTTTTTTCCAACATAGTCATTTGTGATGTCTCAAAAGGCGGAGAGGTTACTATAATAAGTTCCAGTATTGAATTAACATTATTAGTTATTGACATTGGCACGTTTGGCGGGACATAAACCATGATGCCTTTTTTGAGTATAATCATATTGCCGTCAATGGTCATTTTACCGCCGCCAGAAATAGCGTAAATGATTTGCGCGCTTGTTTGTTTATATTTCGGAGGCTGTACTCCTGAAGGAATTTTTATCAGAGTCATACTGCATTTCATTCTTACATTGTCAGCTTTCGGGAAAAATATTTTAACTATTTCAGTTTCTTTCAATTTTTTATTTTCAATCAATGGCAGGGAATACATATCTTTAATAATTACAGCTTTGCCATCCGGGTTTTGCAGCGGCACATCCTGCGGAGCCGGACCTGAATTTACGCATCCGCTAAAAACATTAGTGAAAATAACAGCAGCAGCAAAAAAAAGTATATTTTTCATAACAAAAATCCTTTATTTAAAATTTGATTTATTTATTAATTATTTGCTCAATTTCTGGCAATCCCCACGACTGTTTCTACAACTGTTTCCACCATGCTTTCGAG